>NZ_JAQOWX010000030.1:0-47402 GCF_028462495.1 Paucibacter sp. XJ19-41 | reverse complement strand
ACCCGGGCCTGCTCGGCCGCCGCCTGCGCGCGATCGAGGGCCGCCTCGGCCGCGCCGGTACGCAGCCGGCGCAGCGCCAGCTCCGCCTCACTGAGCGCGGCCACCGCCGCCAGCGCCGGCGGCAGGCCGCGCGCATCGAGCGGCGCCAGGGCCTGGTCCGCCGCATCGAGACGCCCCAGCAGCAGCAGCCGGCGCACCGCGACCAGGCGCGCATGCAGCGCATTGGCACGGTCCCCATGGGCCTCGAGCGTCAGCACCGCCTGCGCCAGCAGGTGCGGCGAGCCACCGAGCTCGCGCATCGCCAGCGCAACCTCGGCCTGTGCGACGAGGCAGCGCGCCCGCGCCAGCGCCTCATGGCTGCCGAAGCCACGAGCGGCACGGCCCAGCAGTTCGCGCGCGCGCAGGTGCTCGCCGAGCTGGGCCATCGCGATGCCGCGCAGCGCCAGCGCCGGCGGATCCTCGCGCAAGGCCACGCGCTTGAGCGCGCCGAGCGGGTCACCGGCGGCGAGCGCCCGCGCGGAAGCGGCGATCAGCGAGTCCATCGATGCAGCCTATGGGCTTGCAGGACGTCCGGTGGGTAGTTCTGCGCTCAAGCGCGCCGCAGATAGTCGATCGCCGCCGTGATCGTCACCGCCTGCGCTTCGTTGCACTGGGCCGCGCTGGCCAGCGGGCTGTCCGGATAGACCTCGGTGGTGCTGACGAAGCGCGCGCCGGTGATGCCGCCGCACAGGCCCAGCGATCGCTTGGCATAGTTGATCACGCCCGGCTGCTGCAGCGGCTCGCCGATGATGCACCCCTGTTCGTCGGCCTCGGCAATGTGCGTGACGCGGCGCACGGCCTCGATCAGCGCACGCTGGAACTCGGGCACCGGCCGCTCGACATCGCCGACCAGGTAGAAGCCATCGGGAATCGCATGCCAGTCGAAGTCCTTGCCGTCGCGCGCGGCCTTGGCGGGGCCGAACTCGCTGTTGTCGCTGTCGGTGGTCTCGTGCAGGTCGATATGCAGATCGACACGGCGGCAGGTGGCCGCGACGCAGGCCATCGCCAGCGCCGACTCGGCGGCCGGGCTGTCCGGCTTGAACTGCCGGTTCGGGTCCAGCGCGTCGGGGTTCCAACGGTTGATGGTCTCGTAACCCCAGGGGCTGATGCAGGGCAGGACCAGCAGGTTGACGGCCTCGGCATGGCGACCGAACTCGTGCTTCAGCCACTGCAAGCAGCCCTGCACGCCGCTGGTCTCGTAGCCATGGACCCCGCCGGTGACCAGCACCACGGGACGATCCGTATGCCAGGCGCGGCTGCGCAGCGCATAAAGCGGGTAGCCGTCCAACCCCAGGCGGGCATAGTCGAGCGAACCGTACTGAAACAGCTCGGCCTGCGCCGGCAAGCCGGCCTTCAGCGGCTCGACCACCTCGGTGGCATAGCTGCGCTGCAGCCGCTGGCGGGCCAGCCAGGCAGCCTTCTCGGCAGCGCCCCAGGGCGTGCCCGGCGTACCGATCGGATAGGGCGAGGTCAAGGGTGGTGTGCTCACAGCGGTTGTCCGTGCTGGGGTGGAGTTGGGGACGATACACCGGGAGGCAGCGGGGAAGTGGGGGACTCGGCGGCCACCGGGTGAGTCTTCATTTTCATACAGAAATCTGTATACTCATTTCATGAAGACGACGCTCGATCTGAACGACCAGTTGCTCGCCAACGCCAAGGCACTGGCGGCGCAGCAACGAACCAGCCTGACCCGCTTGATCGAAGAGGGGCTGCAGTTGCGACTGCGCAGCAAGATCGACGCCCCGGCCCGGCGCCAGACCACCCTGCCCGTCTTCAATGGGCAAGGTGGCCTGGTCGCGGGAGTGGAGCCTCGAAGCAACAAGGCGCTGCTTGAGGCCTTGGGTGATGACGCCTGACGTCAACGTCCTGGTGGCGGCGTCGCGTAGCGATCATCCGCATCACATCGTTGCGCGCACATGGCTGGAAGCAGCGCTTGCAGCCACCGAGAGTGGCGCTGCATTGACCTTGATGCCGATGGTGATCGCCAGCCTTTTGCGCCTGGTGACGAGCCCGAAAATTTTCGTTCAACCGACCCCGGTCGCAGACGCCGTGGCCTTCGTCGATGCGATCCTGGCCGCGCCTGGTGTTCAGCTGGCATCCTTGGGCGCGGAGTGGCCCAGATTGCGACAGCTTTGTCTGGAAAAGCAACTGAGCGGCAATGATTTGCCTGACGGATGGCTGGCTGCTGCGGTGGACCAGCAGGCTGAGCACCTGGTCAGCTTTGATCGAGACTTTAAGAAGTTGCTGCCGCGAACGCGGTTCACACTTTTGAAGCCCTGAGCTTCGCCGGCGTCGGCCTGCCACGGCGATCACCAAATGTTCGCGCTCCGGCAGTGCTAGATTGGCTCTCCATGGCCCACTCCCTCGCAAACTCGCACCACCCGGGCAGCCCGGCAGTCGGGTGCTTCGGTTCGGCTTTACGCGCCTCGTGCCCGCAACCTGCGCCATCGCAGAGGTCGGGCCGCCCGACGCCGCAAAGTCATTTTGTCTAGGCTCGCAGTGCGAAAATCCAATCCTCAAATCACTCCCGCTCAGCTCAAGAGCCTTGCAACGGTCTCTAGCGTATCGGCAAGAGCAGCTGTTTCTCAGAGAAAGACGGAGGAACTACTTGCTGAGATTCGACACGACAGCGAGCGGTGGGCAGTCAAGCGCTCCCAAGTAGCCATCACGGAAAGCAAGTTCTTGCTTTGGCTTTCGCGCATCGCGTTGCTGCCCCTGACGGTCTTGTTGATCGGGCTGGTCCTTGTTATGACATTGGGCCTCTGGTCAGGCGAACTCAAGGTCATTCAGAGGTACAGCTCCGCCATCGTTGTTCGTTCCAACACTCCCGTCCAATATTGGCTGTCGGTCGTGTATCACTCTGCTCTAACAGCTTTCGTCTACTGGCTAACGGTCAAGTGCTTTGTAGCTGCTCAGTTGCGGCGCAAAAGGGGGACAACCTAACTGGATCCATCAGCGGTAGTCATGCTCATGCTGGTCCCTCGCGGCGAGCAGCACGACATCGGTATCGCGAATCGCGAACAGGACCACGCAGCCGCCGTGGCCGAAAGGGATGATCAGTTCGCGGAACTCCCTGTGAGCTTCGGATCGGCGGCAGGTGTGGGGTGCGAAGGAGAGGATGCCCATCGCGCGTTCGAGCGCATCACGGAAGCGGAAGAGGCAGCTGTCGTCCGGCGCATGGCTGGCCAACTCGCGCTGGATGATGTGTTCTTCGAGACGCTCGAGATCCTCCTGGAGAGTGACGGTCGAAACAAGCCGGTACTGTCCGCTCACCCGGCGGTCCGCTTGTTCCTGGCCGCCACCGCCTCACGGATGCGTTGCTGTGCCGCTTTGGCACGCTGCTCCATCCCAGCCAGGAGCTCGTCAGCGGTCATCAGGCCTACGCCCTTGTCGGCGCTGCGCAATGCTCTCTTCGCACGGGCAACGGCGGCATTTTGCTCGGTGCGGAACTCGGCCTCGCGGCAAACCGCGTTCTCGATGAATTGCGTCAGCGACTCGCCTTCTCGCAGCACGGCCTCAAGGCTGGCCTTGGTCTCGGGCGCAACACGGATGGGCGGCAAGGTAGCGGATCGACTCATGCGAAGATCGTATAGCAGTTGATATACATCCGCAAGGCGAGGCCTCGATGCCGATATCGCCGATGGGTCGTGAGTGCCTCACGCCCCTCAAACCCTCACATCCTCAATCGTCTTGTTCAGCCGGCTGCGCTCCGCCGCGAAGGCCATCAGATGGCTCTCGACCGAGGCTTCGATCGATGAGCTCAACAGGGTCGGGTCTTGCTGGCCGACGGCCTGGACCCAGTCGCGCACCATCGGGTGGTCGCCGCCGCCGTGGGCGTCGGTCTTCATGCTCCAGCTGGTGCGCTTGCCGGTCTTGAAGGTGGTCAGCGTGAAGCTCTCCATATCGCCGCTGATGTCGCCCAGCGAGCCCATGATGCGGGTGCGCCGGCCCTCGTAGGAGACAAAAGCCTCCATCGAGAAGGCCGCCGTGACGCCCTGCTTGAACAGGATGTTGACGGTCAGGTGGTCGGGCTGGTCGTTGTCCATGCGGTAGACGCAGCGGCCGTAGTCGCTGGTCAGCAGGCCCTGCATGATGACGCCGTCCCATTTGGACTTGTCCTCGGGCAGGTCGAAGACATAGAGGCGCTTGCGGTCGCGGTAGTAGATCTGCAACGCCGAGTACGGGCACTCATGCTCGACCGCGCAGCCGCCGGTGCAGCGCTCGGTGCTGCCGGCGGGGGCGTTTGATTCCTTGAACCATTTGAGGTTGCCGAAGCAATGGACGTTGTCGGCCGAGTCGCCGACCAGCCATTGCAGGATGTCGGTGTCGTGGCAGGACTTGGCCAGGATGATGGGGGTGGCGGTCTTGCTGCTGCGCCAGTTGCCGCGCACATAGCTGTGGCTCATGTGCACATGCTCGATAGGCTCCAGATGCTGGACGCTGATCAGCTCGCCGATCATCTTGGCGTCAAGCAGCTCCTTGAGCTCGCGGAAGTAAGGCGTGTAGCGCAGCACATGGCAGACGCCGACGATGCGGCCCACCTCTTGCGCCTTGGCCAGGATCAGTCGGCACTCGGCCTCGGTGGGCGCGATCGGCTTTTCCAGCAGCACGTCATAACCCATCTCCAGCGCCGCCAGGCAGGGCTCGGTGTGCAGCTGATCGGGCGTGGAAATGATGACGGCGTCGGCCATCTTGGGCTGGGCGAAGACCTGCTCCCAGCTGGAGAAGCAGTGCTGCAGCGGCAGCTCGTGCAGCCGCCGCAGCTTGTGTACCCGCTGCGAGTTCGGGTCGGCCACGCCGACCAGGCGCATCTCCTCGGGATACTTGGCCGCAAAGTCGGCGTAGATCGAACCGCGATGGCCGGCCCCGATCAGCACTGCGGTGACCGGCCGCGCCAGCGGTTTGTGGCGCGGGTTGGCATAGAGGTCTTCATGCAGGCCCAGCGTGCGGGCGATCTCGCCCCAGCCATAGACGACGGAATTGCGCATCGCACCGAGGCCGCGGGCCAGGGGTCGGGAGGCCATGAACTGGCGCAGGGACATATCAACAACTCCTTGTGTCGGCCGCCCGATCCGATCAGGCCGCGCGCACACCCAGCCAGCATGCCACGCCCAGCGCGAGCGCGCCGTAGCACAGCAGCCACAGATAGAGCGTGCGCTGGTCGCGCAGACCCTGTGCCAGCTGCGCCGCGCTCAGAGTCGTGCCCTGCAGTTGCTCGGGGCGCGGCGGCGCCATGCAGCGGCTGGCCAGCCAGGTCACCGCCACGGCGGCCAGCAGACCGCTGAGGTTCCACCACATCCAGAACAGCCGGGCGCCCAGCCACTGCGCCAGCGCCAGGTTCAGCAGCAGGCCCGCCGCCACCCCCATCAGCACGGCCGGGCCGCGCGCGCGCCGGTCCAGGATGCCGCAGGCAAAAGCCGCCAGCAGCGGACCGTAGAACAGCGCACCGACCCGGTTGATGCCCTCGACCACGCTGCTGGCCAGGTCGCCCACCGTCAGCCCGAAGGCCACGATCAGCAGGCCCCAGCCCACGGTCACCAGCCGACCGGCCAGCAGCTGGCGGCGCGGCGCCACATGGGGCTCGACGAAGTCGCGCAGGGTCGCGGCCGAGAGGCTGTTCAGCGCCGAATCGAGGCTGGACATCGCGGCCGCCAGGATGGCCGCGACCAGCAGGCCGCGCAGACCGGCCGGCAGGAACAGCTCGATATAGCGCGGGATCAGATAGTCCAGCCGCCCCGGCGGCACCGCCGCGCGCAAGGCCTCGCTCTGCCAGTAGACCGCACCGACCGCCAGGCCCAGGCCGGCATAGAGCAGGGTCAGTGGGAAGCGCGCCAGGCCGTTGAACAGCAGCACGCGCTGCGCGCCGGCCACATCGCGGGCCGCCAGCTGACGCTGCACCTGGCTCTGGTCGACGCCGTAATAGCTGATGTAGAGCACCAGGCCGCCGACGACAAAACCCCAGAACGGCGCCTTCGCGCCATCGCCCAGGCCATGACCCGCCTCGATCGCGGCCAGCCGCGCCGGCTCGTGGGCGGCCAGCAGGGCCGCGGCGCCGTCCAGCTGGCCCCAGGCCACCCAGCCGCAGACCACGATGCCCAGCAGCAGCACCGCCATCTGCAGCACATCGGTCCAGACCACGGCACGCATGCCGCCCATGGTGTCGTAGACCACCGTCAGCCCGCCCATCAGCACCACGCACCAGGCCAGCGGCAAGCCGGTGCAGACCTGCACGACCACGGCCGCCGCATACAGGGCCACACCGGTGGCCAGGCCGCGCGAGAGCAGGAAGACCGCGCTCAGCGCGAGCCGGGTCGGCCGGTCGAAGCGCCGCTCCAGGTATTCATAGACGCTGATCAGCGCCGGGCCGCGAAACACCGGCACCAGCAGCAGCATCACGACGACCATCGCCAGTGGCAGCGCCAGCTCGTACTGCAGCCAGGTGAGCCCGCCGCCGGGCACCAGGGCCACGAAGGCCGGAATGCCCAGAAAGGAGTTGGCCGAGGACTGGGTGGCCAGGGTCGAGATCGCCAGCGCCCACCAGGGCATGGCCCGGTCGCCGACGTAGTAGTCGGCCGCCGTCTGCTGCGAGCGCGCCAGCCAGGCGCTCAGGCCCAGGGTGCTGGCCAGATAGGCCGCGATGATCAGCCAGTCCGGCGTCGTCATGCGCGGGCCGGCGGCGGCTGCGGCTGAGCAGGTGGGAACAGCAGCGCCGCCAGCTCCAGATACATGGGCCGCGTGATCAGCCGCGCCACGCCGCTGGCCAGCAGCGCGCAGGCCATCAGGCTCAGCACCATGGCCTGGCCCGAGACCATCTCCATCACGATGATGAAGGCGGTGATCGGGCCCTGGGTGGTGGCGGCCAGAAAGCCCACCATGCCGAGCGCGATCAGCGGGATGGCCGCGTCGCCGCGCACCCCGGTCAGCCAGGCCACATCATTGCCCAGCGAGGCGCCTATCGTCAGCGAGGGCGCGAACACGCCGGCCGGCACGCCAGTCCAGGCCGACAGCCAGGTGGCGCAGAACTTCAGCAAGGTGTACAGCCCCGGCTCGCCGCCGGGCTGCTGGCCCTCCAGCAAGGCCCGGGTCGGCGCATAGCCGGCGCCGGCCGTCGTGCCGTCGGCCACCAGGCCGATCAGCGCCACCACGAAGGCGCAGCCGGCCGCAAAGCGCAGCGGGAACAGCCGCCGCCAGGCACTGAAGCGGTCCGGCAGACCGCGCATCGACGCGATGATCAGGCGCGAAAACAGCCCACCGGCCAGGCCAGCGATCACCGCCACCAGCAGGCCCGGCCACAGCAGCGACCAGTCCAGCTGCTGCACGCGCAGCCGGCCGAAATAGGTCAGATTGCCGAACACCGAGACCGCGACCAGGCCGGCCAGCACGATGGCCGTGATCATCAGGGCGCTGTGCGAACTGCTGCGCCGGCGCGACAGCTGCTCCAGCGCGAAGATCACCCCGCCCAGCGGCGTGTTGAAGGCCGCCGCGATGCCGGCGGCCGCGCCGGCCACCATCAGGTCATGGCTGTCGATGCCGGCCTGCGGCGACAGCCAGCGCTTGGCATGGGCCATCACGCCGGCACCCACCTGCACGGTCGGGCCCTCGCGGCCTATCGACAGCCCCGCCAACAGCCCGCCGGAGACCAGGCCGATCTTCTGCAGGGACAGGCGCAAGGAGACCAGCCGGCTGCGCTGCTCAGGCGCGAGCTCGTCGTCGAGCGCACGCACCACCTGCGGAATGCCCGAACCCAGCGCGCCCGGCACAAAGCGGCGGGTCCACCAGAGCACGGCCACCGTCAACGCCGGCGTCCAGATCAGCATCGCCGGCGCCGCCCAGGCGTGGCTGCTGCGCAGCGCCTCGAAGCCCTCGCTGGCCGCCTCGGCCAGCAGCGTGAAGCCCACGACCACCAGGCCGGTGGCCACCGCATAGGCCAGCACCACGGCCCGATCCACCCACTGCCGGCCGCCGGCCAGCTCCAGCCTCAGATTGCGCCAGAAGTCCGGTTCCACATCTCGCATGGGCCCCGACCTTAACAGCCTTGGGGGCCTCAGTGCGCGTACACCGACTCCAGCGAGGCAAAGCCCTTGATCTCGATCGGATTGCCCGAGGGGTCAAGGAAGAACATCGTCCATTGCTCCCCTGGCTGGCCCGCAAAGCGGACCTGGGGCTTGAGCACGAACTCGCAGCCGGCCGCCTCCAGCCGCGCGGCCAGTGCCTGCCAGTCGGGCAGGACCAGGATCAGGCCCAGGTGCGGCATCGGCACCAGATGCTCGCCGACCTGGCCGGTGCGGGTGGTCGCGAAGGGCTCGCCCAGATGCAGCGAGATCTGGTGGCCGAAGAAATCGAAGTCCACCCAGGTCGCGGTGCTGCGGCCTTCGCGGCAGCCCAGCAGGCCGCCGTAGAAGGCGCGCGCCTGGTCCAGATCACGCACATGAAAAGCCAGATGGAAGATGCTGCGCATCGCTTGCCTCGTCGAGTCCGAAAATCGTGGCATCGTAGCGGCATGAGCGATAGCAACAAGGACCTGCCGCACAGCCTCAAGCTGGTCACCATCTGGCTGCTGGTGATGCTGGCGGTCTTCCTGGGCATCAAGGGCCTGGAACACAGCCGCCAGCAAAGCAGCATCGAGCTGCATCAGGGCCGCATCCTGCTCAAGCGCGCACCCGACGGCCACTTCCACTGGCGCGGCCAGGTCAATGGCGTGACGGTGGACTTCCTGGTCGACACCGGCGCCACCTCGACCGCCCTGCCCCAGGCCCTGGCCGAGCGCGCGGGCCTGACGCCCGAGAGCCAGGTGCGCTCGCACACGGCCGGCGGCGTCGTGCAGGGCTATCGGGCGCGCGCCGACATCGAGCTGCAGGGCGGCGTCTCGGCCCAGCGCCTGCCCGTCACTGTGCTGCCCGATCTGGGCGCGCCGCTGCTGGGCATGGACCTGCTGTCGCGGCTGCGCTTTGTCCAGCAGGACGGCGTGCTGAGCATCGAGGCGCCCTGATAAACCAGCAGGCACAGCGGGCGCGCCCCGGCGTACCATGGGCCGGACAACACCGACAGGAGACTCCATGGCCGACAACAGCTTCACCAAGTTCGTCCCCGGTTTCGATTTTCTGCAGGGCCTGGTCAAGAACGCCGGCGCCGCGCTGCCCGGCATGGGCCAGTGGGTGGCGCCGACCCTGAACCCCGAGGAGCTGGAAAAACGCATCGAGGAACTGCGCACCGTGCAGTTCTGGCTGGAGCAGAACGCTCGCATGCTGGGCGCGACCATCCAGGCCCTGGAGGTGCAGCGCATGACCTTGTCGACCCTGAAGTCCATGAATGTGCCGCTGGCCGAGCTGCGTGACAGCCTGAAGGTCGCCACCCCGAAGGCCCAGGCCCAGGCCCAGGCCGAGCCAGAACCTGAAGCCGAAGCCGAGGAGAAACCCGCCGCGCCGGCGGCCGTGGACCCGATGCAATGGTGGTCGGCGCTGAGCCAGCAGTTCACCCAGCTGGCCACCACCGCAATGAAGGACAGCGCCACCGACGCCGCCAAGAACCTGGCCGGCACCCTGGTCAAGCAGAGCTTCGAGGCCGCCGGTGAGACCCTGCGCAAGACCGCCGCGATGCCGGGAGCCCTGGCCAAGAAGGCCGCCAGCCAAGCCGCCACCCGCCCGGCCGCGAAGAAAAAAGCCGCGGCCAAGCCGGCCGCCCGACCGCGCAAACCCTGAGCCCCGATGAAACCCTTTGCCCACGCCCACGCCACCCACCCCGACGCCCATATGGCGCTGGCGCTAGCGGCGGCGCAGATCGAAGCCCAGCGCCAGACCAGCGGTCTGCAGCCGACCCTGGGCTGGCTGTATTTCTGCGACGGTTTCGCGCCGCAGGCCGAGGCCTTGCTGGCCGAGCTGCGGCAGCGCTGGCCCGGTGTGGCCTGGGTCGGCGCGGCGGGGCCTGGCATCTGCGCCAGCGGGGTCGAGTATTTCGATGAGCCGGCGCTGGCCCTGATGCTGGCCGAGCTGCCCGCCGATCAGTTCCGCGTGTTCTCCGGCACCCGGCCGCTGGCCGGCTGGCCGGCCGAGCTGCTGCAGGTGCATGCCGACCCGGCGACCATAGACCTGCAGGAGCTGATCGCCGAGCTGGCGGCGCAGACCGACAGCAGCTATGCCTTCGGCGGCCTGGCGCTCGGGCGGTATGGCGGCGTGCAGCTGGCCGATGGCGTCTGGCGCGGTGGGCTCTCGGGCGTGGCTTTCGGATCCGGCCTGCGCGTGCTCTCCCGGGTCAGCCAGGGTTGCCAGCCGCTGGGCGTGGAGCGCCGCATCAGCGCCTGCGACGGCAACCTGCTGCTGGAGCTGGACGGCCTGCCGGCGCTGGACTGCCTGCTGCAAGACCTGGCCCTGCCGGTGCTGAGCCAGCCCGGCGAGCTGCGCGAGGCCTTGCCGCGTTTTCGCAAGACCCTGGCCGGCATCAGCCCGGTCGGCAAGACACAAAAGTCCGCCGGGCGCGGCTACGGCGCCGAGGTGCTGGTGCGCCATCTGGTGGGCATAGACCCCGGCCGGCGCGGCGTGGCCATCGGCGACCAGCTGCAGGTCGGCCAGCGCCTGAGCTTTTGCGAGCGCAATCCCGAGGCTGCGCGGCGCGATCTGCTGCGCATCTGCACCGAGCTGCGCGCCGAGGGCGAGGAGCAGCCGCCGGCCGATGGCGGCCCGGCCATCGCCGGCGCGCTCTACATCAGCTGCGCCGGCCGCGGCGGGCCGCACTTCGGCGCGCCCTCGGCCGAGGCGCAATGGGTGCAGCACGGCCTGGGCGATGTGCCCCTGGTCGGCTTCTTCGCCGGCGGCGAGATCGCGCATGCCAATCTCTACGGCTACACCGGCGTGCTGACGGTGTTCATGCGCTCATGAAACGGCGGCAGGCTCTGCTGGCCGGCATGGGCCTGCTGAGCGGGGCGGCCGCCGCCGAAGACCTGCGCATCCTCTATCCGCAGCACGAACCCCTGCAAGGACCGCAGGTCAGCTATGTGCTGGCCCTGCTGCGGCTGGCACTGGAGCGCTGCGAGCGCCGCTACAGGCTGCAGGCGAGCGACCGCCCCATGGTGCAAAGCCGCTCGCTGCTGGAGCTGGCCCGGCCCGAGCCTGGCATCGATCTGTTCTGGACCATGACCACCGCCGAGCGCGAGCGCCGCCTGCTGCCGATCCGCATCCCGCTGGAGAGGGGTCTGATCGGCTGGCGTCTGGTCCTGGTGCGTGCCGCCGACCGCGAGCGCTTCGCCGCGCTGCAGGACCTGGCGGACCTGGCGCCCCATATCGCGGGCCAGCTGCATGACTGGCCCGACACCGCCATCCTGCGCGCCAATGGCTTGCGGGTGCGCACGCACAGCCATTTCCAGAGCCTGTTCGCGCAGCTGGCCGAGGGCGCGGTCGACTACCTGCCGCGCTCCATCATCGAGATCGACGACGAAGCCCAGGCCTATGCGGACCGCGGTCTGGTGATCGAGCCGCATCTGCTGCTGCGCTACCCCACCGCGCTGTACTTCTTCGTCAGCCCGCGCCGGCCGCAGCTGCATGCCGATCTGAGCCAGGGGCTGGAAGCGGCCCAGGCCGACGGCAGCTTCGAGCGCACCTTCCAGCAGCAGTTCGGCGCGCTGGCCGCGCGGCACCAGCTGGCCCAGCGCCGTCAGCTGCAGCTGGCCAATCCGGCACTGCCGGCGGCCACGCCGCTGCAGCGCAAGGAGCTGTGGTTCCAGCTGCCCCGCTGAAGCCGGCACTGCGGTCAAAGCAGTACGAACTTCCACGCAAGCTGCGGCCGGCACCGCAAGCTACAGTTGACGGCCGCCAAGGAGACCCCAGTTGAACGCCGCCGCCCGCTCCGCAACACCTGCCACCTCACGCGCCCAGAGTCAGACCGAGCTGGTGGCCGCCTTGGCCGAGGTGCTGCCGCCCCATGCCCTGCTGTGGCAGGGCGAGGACACCGTGCCCTATGAATGCGACGGCCTGACCGCCTACCGCGAGCGCCCGCTGGCGGTGGCCCTGCCGGAGACCGAGGCCCAGGTCGCCGCGGTGCTCAAGACCTGTCACCGCCTGGGTGTGCCGGTGGTGGCGCGCGGCGCCGGTACCGGCCTGTCCGGCGGCGCCCTGCCCCATGCGCTGGGCCTGACCCTGGCACTGGCCAAGTTCAACCGCATCCTCGATCTGAGCCCCAGCGCGCGCACCGCCCGGGTGCAATGCGGCGTGCGCAACCTGGCCATCTCCGAGGCCGCCGCGCCCCACGGCCTCTATTACGCGCCCGACCCGAGCAGCCAGATCGCCTGCACCATAGGCGGCAATGTGGCCGAGAACTCGGGCGGCGTGCACTGCCTGAAGTACGGCCTGACCCTGCACAACGTGCTGCGGGTGCGCGGCTTCACGGTGGAGGGCGAGGCGGTCGAGTTCGGCTCGGAGGCGCTGGACGCCGCCGGCCTGGACCTGCTGAGCCTGATCGTCGGCAGCGAGGGCATGCTGGCCGTGATCACCGAGGTGACGGTCAAGCTGGTGCCCAAGCCGCAACTGGCGCGCTGCATCATGGCCAGCTTCGATGACATCCGCAAGGCCGGCGACGCGGTGGCCCATATCATCGCGGCCGGCATCATCCCGGCCGGCCTGGAGATGATGGACAAGCCGATGACGGCCGCGGTGGAGGACTTCGTCCACGCCGGCTACGACCTGGGGGCCGAGGCGATCTTGCTGTGCGAGAGCGACGGCACGCCGGAGGAGGTGGAGGAAGAGATTGGCCGCATGGAAGCGGTGCTGTGGGCCAGCGGCGCGACCCGCTGCGAGGTCAGCGCCAGCGAGGCTCAGCGCCTGAAGTTCTGGAGCGGCCGCAAGAACGCCTTCCCGGCCTCGGGCCGTATCAGCCCGGACTATATGTGCATGGACTCGACCATCCCGCGCAAGAAGCTGGCCGACATCCTGCTGGCCATCCAGCAGATGGAGACAAAGTATGGCCTGCGCTGCGCCAATGTCTTTCACGCCGGCGACGGCAATCTGCACCCGCTGATCCTGTTCGATGCCAACGACCCCGAGCAGCTGCACCGCTGCGAGCTGTTCGGTGCCGAGATCCTGGAGTACAGCGTCGCGCTGGGCGGCACCGTGACCGGCGAGCATGGCGTGGGCATAGAGAAGCTCGGCTCAATGTGCGTGCAGTTCTCGACCGAGGAGCGCGAGCAGATGCTGTCGCTCAAGCGCGCTTTTGATCCGCACTCGCTGCTGAACCCCGGCAAGGTGATTCCGACGCTGCAGCGCTGCGCCGAGTACGGCCGCATGCATGTCAAGAAGGGCCTCTTGGCCTTCCCCGAACTGCCGAGGTTTTGATCGATGACGATCCAGCAGCTGCAAGAACGCATCAAGGACGCCGCCGCGCGCGGCGCCACCCTGGAGATCCACGGCCATCGCAGCAAGGCCTTCTACGGCCAGCCGCCCAGCGGCGAGGCGCTGGACATCAGCGACTTCTCGGGCGTCACCAGCTATGAACCCAGCGAGCTGGTCGTCACGGCCAAGGCCGGCACCGCGATCACCGAGCTGGAGGCCCTGCTGGCCGAGCAGGGCCAGCATCTGGCCTTCGAGCCGCCGCGATTTCGGGGCAGCGAACATGGCCGCGGAACCGTCGGCGGCATGGTGGCCGCCGGGCTGTCGGGTCCGGCACGCGCCACGGCCGGCTCGGTACGCGACCACATCCTCGGCCTGACCCTGATCAACGGCCGCGCCGAGGCGATGAACTTCGGCGGTACGGTGATGAAGAATGTCGCCGGCTACGACGTCTCGCGCCTGATGGCTGGCTCGCTGGGCGTGCTGGGCCTGATCGCCGAGGTCTCGATCAAGGTGCTGCCGCGCCCGGTGGCCAGCACCACGCTGCGCTTCGAGATGGACCAGGTCCAGGCCCTGCGAGAACTGAACCGCTGGGGCGGCCAGCCCCTGCCCATCCAGGCCAGCGCCTGCTGGGACGGGGCCCTGATCCTGCGCTTGGCTGGCGCGCAGGCGGCGGTGACGGCGGCCGTCCGGAGCCTGGGCGGCGAGACCATCCCGCAAGACCTGGCCCTGCCCTTCTGGGAAGGTCTGCGCGACCAGAGCGACGAGTTCTTCCAGGGTGCCGAGCGCGCGGTGCAGGGCGGCGCGCGGCTGTGGCGGCTGTCGCTGCCGCAGACCGCGCCGGTGCTGCATCTGTCCGGCGAGCAACTGGTCGAATGGGGTGGTGCGCAGCGCTGGGTCACCAGCGCGCAGCCGCCGGCCCAGGTGCGCGAGGCCGCGGCGGCGGCCGGCGGCCATGCGACGCTGTTCCGCGCGCTGGACAAGAGCCCCGGCACGTTTTCGCCGCTGTCGGCGCCGCTGCTGCGCATCCATCGCGAGCTGAAGAAGTCCTTCGATCCGCAAGGCCTGTTCAACCCCGGCCGGCTCTACCCGGACCTCTGAGGCCGCCACCATGGATGCCTTGCGCGGCCTGACGATTTTGCTGCTGTGTCAATCGGCCGGCGAGTTGCTGACGCGCGTGCTGGCCCTGGGCCTGCCCGGCCCGGTGCTGGGCATGCTGATCCTGATGCTGCTGCTGCGCCTGCCGATCACGCGTGCGCCGGTGCAGGCGGCCGCCGAGGGCCTGCTGGCCCATCTGTCGCTGCTGTTCGTGCCGGTGGGCGTCGGCGTGATCACCCATCTGGACCTGATCGCTGCCCACGGCCCGCGCCTGGCGCTGGCCGTGCTGGCCTCGACCCTGATCGGCCTGGCGGTCAGTGCCTGGGTGCTGCAAATGCTGCTGATCCGAAGCCGCGAGGCTCAGCGATGAGCAACAGTTTCGTCGAGCTGTGGGTCTATCTGTCGGCCACACCGCTGTTCGGGCTGACCCTGACGCTGAGCGCCTATCTGCTGGCGCTGGCGCTCTACCAACGCAGCGGCCATGCACCCTGGGCCAATCCGGTGCTATGGACCGTCGTGACGCTGGCCGGCCTGCTGATGCTCAGCGGCACGCCCTATCCGCGCTATTTCTCCGGCGCGCAATTCATCCATTTCCTGCTTGGCCCGGCGGTCGTCGCGCTGGGCTGGCCCTTGTGGCAGCGGCGCGCCGAACTGCGCCAGCGCCTGGGCGTGGTGCTGATCGCGGCACTGGCCGGCGGCGCAGCGGCGGCCGGCAGCGCGGTACTGATCGGCTGGGCCCTGGGCCTGCCGCCCGAGCTGCTGCGCTCGCTGGCGCCCAAGTCGGTGACCGCGCCGGTGGCAATGGGCATTGCCGAGCAATTGGGCGGCATCCCGGCGCTGGCCGCCGTGCTGGCGGTGCTGACCGGGCTGACCGGCGCGCTGCTGGGCAAGTACCTGTTCGACCTGCTGGGCATTACGCTGCCGCAGGCGCGCGGCTTTGCGCTGGGCACCGCCTCGCACGGCATCGGCGCGGCCCGCGCGCTGCAGGTCCATCCCGACGCCGGCGCCTATGCCGGCCTGGCGCTGAGCCTGCAGGTGCTGCTGGCGGCCTTGCTGATGCCGCTGGCGGCACGCCTGATCTGACACCTTTTCCGAGCATTTATGCAGACCAATCTCGCCCCCGAGTTCCAGTCCACGCCCGAAGGTCGCGAGGCCGAGGAGATCCTGCGGCGCTGTGTGCACTGCGGCTTCTGCACCGCGACCTGCCCGACCTACCAGCTGCTGGGCGACGAGCTCGATGGTCCGCGCGGCCGCATCTATCTGATCAAGCAGGTGCTGGAGGGCGCGAAGCCCACCGCCAGCACCCAGCTGCATCTGGACCGCTGCCTGACCTGCCGCAACTGCGAGAGCACCTGCCCGTCCGGCGTGCAGTACGGCAATCTGCTGGAAATCGGCCGCAACATCGTCGAGGCCAAGGTCGAGCGGCCGCGCCAGCAGCGCGCCCTGCGCTGGCTGCTGAAGGAGGGCCTGACCTCGCCGCTGTTCAAGCCGGCGATGAAGCTGGGCCAGGCCCTGCGGCCGCTGGTGCCGGCCGCACTGAAGGACAAGCTGCCGGCCAAGGCCCCGGCGCGGGCCTACGACTGGCCGACCCGCAGCCACAAGCGCAAGGTGCTGATGCTGCTGGGCTGCGTGCAGCCGGCGATGATGCCCAATATCAATAGCGCGACCGCCCGGGTGCTGGACGCCGCCGGTATCCAGACCCTGGTGGCCGACGGTGCCGGCTGCTGCGGCGCGATCCGCAGCCATCTGAGCGACCAGGCCGGCGGCCTGGCCGATATGCGCCGCAATATCGACGCCTGGTGGCCGCTGGTCGAGGGGCTGACCGGGGCCGGCAAGGTCGAGGCCCTGGTGATGAATGCCTCCGGCTGCGGCGTCACGGTCAAGGAATATGGTCATGCGCTGGCCCATGACCCCGATTACCGCGACAAGGCGCAGCGCATCAGCGCGCTGACCCGGGACCTCAGCGAGCTGCTGCCCGAGCTGGTGGCGCCGCTGAAGGCGCGGCTGAAGACCAAGGCCCACCCTAAGCTCGCCTACCACCCGCCCTGCCCCTTGCAGCACGGCCAGCAGTTGCGCGGTGGCCTGGAGGGCGCGCTGCGCGAACTGGGGTTCACGATCGATCTGGCGCCCAGCGACAGCCATCTGAGCTGCGGCTCGCCCGGTACCTAGTCGGTCTTGCAGCCCGAGCTGTCCAAGCAGCTGCGCGATCGCAAGCTCAAGGCCCTGGCCCCGCTGCAGGCCGACACCATCGTCTCCGCCAATATCGGCTGCATCCAGCATCTGCAGGGCGGCTGCGCAACCCCGGTGCGGCACTGGGTGGAAGTGCTGGACGAGGCTCTGGGCTGATTCGGAGGGAGCAGACCACCCCCTCTCCAGTTGTGCGAATTGCGCCCAAACAAGGGCAAATGTGGAGAGAAGCGTCACAAGCTGTCCCCAGAATAGCGCCCATCCCTAGGAGGGGAAGACCGAGCGGCCAGGGGTTGAGCCAGCCAGCGCCGCCGCGAGCCGGCCCAGCGAGCCAGCCACCCATCAAGACCCCAGCTGCGGCAACACAGCGTTGCCAGATAGAAAAAGGGCCGGGTTCGCAGCGATGCGGGCCCGGCCTTCTTATTCGCACAGCCCGGGTAATCACCGAGGCGCTCGGGCAAGCCCGGCGAGTCGCGCAGCTTAAGCTCGCCCCTCGTCCAGACCCACCCGAAGAGCCAGTCCATGAGCACAGCCCCCTACACCCGCCGCGCCTTGCTGCTGAGCGCCGCCGCTCTGCTGGCCGGCTGCGCCAGCGGCCCAGCGAGCGTGGCGCCCGCCGCCAGCAAACCCAAGCTGATCGTCTTCCTGGTGGTCGACGGTCTGCCGCAACGCCAGGTGTTGAGCTACCGCGACCAGCTGCAGCCCGATGGCTTCAAGCGTTTCCTGGATCGCGGCGCCTGGTTCGCCAACGCCCACTACGGCCATGGCCACACGGTCACGGCGGCCGGCCATGCGGTGATGCTGTCGGGCGCCTATCCGCAGAAGAGCGGCATCATCGGCAATGAATGGCGCGACCGCGAGACCGGCGAGACGGTTTACTGCACCGGCGACAGCGCCCACCAGTACATCGGCCACAAGACCGCGCCGCTGGCCGGCACCAGCCCGAAGAACTACAAGGTCGAGACGGTCGGCGATGTGCTGCGCGGCCTGCAGCCCGAGTCCAAGGTGATCGGCATCTCGGGCAAGGACCGCGGCGCCATCCTGCCGGCCGGCCACAAGGGCCAGGCCTATATGTATATGAGCGAGAGCGGCCAGTTCGCCTCCAGCACCTATTACATGGCCGCCCATCCGGCCTGGGTCAACGGCTTCAACGCCGCCAAACCGGCCGACGCCTTCTTCAAGAAGAGCTGGGCGCCCTTGCTGCCCGAGTCGGCCTATGCCCGCTCGGTGCCCGATGGCCAGCCCTGGCAGAGCACGGGCGGCAATGGCAACCAGCTGCCCGCCGTCATCGGCGACAAGCACGAGAAACCCGGTCCGCTGTTCTACGCCAACATCATCCCCTCGCCCTTCGGCGACGAGATCACGCTGGCCTTCGCCCGTGCCGCGATCGAGGGCGAACAGCTGGGCGCCGACGACAAGACCGACATCCTGTCGGTCAGCCTGTCCAGCCACGACTACATCAACCATGCCTTCGGCCCCGAGTCGCGCCTCTCGCACGACCATCTGCTGCATCTGGACCGCTATCTGCAAGCCTTCTTCCAGTATCTGGACGCCAAAGTCGGCACCGGCAACTATGTCTCGATGCTGACCGCCGACCACGGCTTTGCCGACACGCCTGAGTGGGCCAAGAGCCAGGGCAAGGATGCCGAGCGCATCAACCCGGCGTTGACCCTGGGCTGGCTCAACGCCGAGCTGGCCAAACAGTTCGGTGAGCCCAAGCTGGCACGCGGCTACTCGGCCGCTGGCGTCTTGTTTGACGAGAAGGCGATCAAGGCACGCGGCCTGAAGTCGGCCGATGTCTATGCCACAGCCAAGAAGCTGCTGCTGCAGGTGGACGGCATTGCCGATGTCTTCACGCTCGAGCAGATGCAGGGCTCGGACAGCAAGACCCCGTATCTGGAAGCGATGCGCAAGTCCTGGCACCCGGACGTGGCCGCGCCGCTGCAGATCATCGTCAAGCCAGGCTGGCTCTACAGCTCGCGCGGCGGTGGCAGCTCGCACGGCACGCCTTATGAGTACGACACCCATGTGCCCATCCTCGCCTGGGGTCCGGCCTGGGTGGGCCGCGGCGAGGTCAAGCAGCGCGTCGAGGTGGCCGATATCGCCCCGACGCTGGCCGCCATCCTGCAGGTGCCGGCACCGGCGCAGTCGCAGGGCAAGCCGCTGCCGCTGCCGCGCTGACCAAGCACCGGCCGGAGCCCCCCGAAACAAGGGGCCAGGTCTTGCCTGCGCCGGCAATCCCGGCCAGCATCGCGCCTGCACAAAACAGGAGGAGTAGTCCGATGAAGCGATTGATGCTGGCCAGTGCCCTGATCCTGGGCACCGCAGCCCAGGCTCACACCATAGATTTCGGCAGTGCCGGGGCGACGCCGCAGATCTGCGCCGGCAACGCGGCCGGCACCGGCTCGCTGATCGCCTGCGGCAACAGCGGCTGGATCAACCAGAGCTATGGCGATGTGGCCGGCCTGGTCGACGTCAGCTACAGCCAGCCCTTGCAGACCGGCGCGTCCTCGCTGCGCTGGTGGGCTTCTGACTACAACAATCTCTATGGCGTGCTGTGGGCCGATGGCGGCGACGGCCCGGGCTCCTATGCCCGCATCGATCTGGCAGCACAGGGCGGCAACGGCATCCGACTGAGCAGCTTCGACCTCGGCGCGTTCTCGCACGCCACGCGCAGCAGCAATGTCGCGATCTACGATCTCGGTAGCAACGAGCTGCTGTTCAGCTACGCCGGCAATGTCGGCGCCGAGCCCAGCGCCACGACCTTCAATGTCGACCTGAGCTCGGCCAGCGGTCTGCGCATCGAGTGGCGCAACACCGCCTACAACGTGGGCATCGACAACATCGTCATCCAGTCGGCCGTGCCCGAGCCGGCCAGCTATGCGCTGATGCTGGGCGGCCTGCTGGCCGTCGGCACGCTGGTGCGCCGCCGCCGGGGCTGAGGCAGCCGGGGCGCGACGCCCGATCCCACACCGAAAGGGCCGCCCATGCGGCCCTTTCCGCCATTCGCCGCTTGCTGACATCGCCTGGCAGCAGGGCTGCGCTACGCTTGCCGGCTGACTCCTCTCCCTGCAGGTACTCCCTTGTTCAGCTGGTTTGAAAAACGCGTCGACCCCTATCCGCAGACGCCACCGCCGCAGCCGCCCGCCGGCTTCTTCCCCTTTGTCTGGGCCGCCACCCAGGGCATGCGGCCGCTGATCATAGTCATGACGGCGCTGACCGCCGCCTTCGGCGCCTTCGAGGCGCTGCTGTTCGCGATGCTGGGCTCGGTGGTCGACTGGCTGGCCGCCGTGCCGCCCGAGAAGCTGTGGGAGCAGGAGAAGGCCAACCTGCTGCTGCTGGCCGCCATCTTGCTGGGCAGCCCGCTACTGATCGCGCTGCAGGCCATCAGCAAGTACCAGGGCCTGTCGAGCAATTTCCCGATGCGGCTGCGCTGGAACTTCCACCGCCATCTGCTGGGCCAGAGCCTGTCCTTCTACCAGGACGAGTTCGCCGGCCGGGTCTCGGCCAAGCTGATGCAGACCGCGCTGGCGGTGCGCGACTGCTGGCTGATCGTGACCGACATCCTGGTCTTCATCACGATCTACTTCGTCACGATGATGGCCGTGGTCGGCGGCTTTGACGCCGTGCTGCTGCTGCCCTTCCTGGCCTGGCTGCTGCTGTACCTGATCGCGCTGTGGTACTACGTGCCGCGCCTGGGCAAGGCCGCCAGCGAGCAGGCCGATGCGCGCAGCCTGATGAGCGGCCGCATCACCGATGCCTACACGAATATCGGCACCGTCAAGCTGTTCTCGCACTCGCAGCACGAGGCCCAGTTCGCGCGCGGCGCGATGCAGGAGTTCCTGGCCACCGCCTACCGCCAGATGCGCCTGATCAGCGGCTTCGAGGTGATCAACCACGTGCTGAGCATGCTGCTGATCGCCAGCACCGCCGGCGTCACCTTGTGGCTGTGGATGCAGGGCCAGGTCGGGGTCGGCGCGGTGGCGGCGGCCACCGCGATGGCGCTGCGCCTGAACGGCATCTCGCACTGGATCATGTGGGAGATGGCCGAGCTGTTCGAGAACATCGGCACGGTGCAGGACGGCATCAGCACCTTGTCCAAGAGCGTCAGCGTGCGCGACCGGGCCGATGCGAAACCGCTGCAGGTCAGCCGTGGCGAGATCCGCTTCGAGCGGGTCGGCTTTGCCTACGGCGGCACGAAACCGGTGCTGAAGAACCTGGACCTGACCATCAAGCCGGGCGAGAAGATCGGCCTGGTGGGCCGCTCGGGCGCCGGCAAGTCGACCCTGGTCAACACCTTGCTGCGGCTCTATGACATTGAGCAGGGCCGCATCCTGATCGACGGCCAAGACATCGCCGGCGTCACGCAGGACAGCCTGCGCGCCCAGGTCGGCATGGTCACGCAAGACACCAGCCTCCTGCACCGCTCGGTGCGCGACAACCTGCTCTATGGCAGGCCCGAGGCCAGCGATGCGCAGATGATCGCGGCCGCCGAGCGCGCCGAGGCCCATGAGTTCATCCTGAGCCTCAGCGACCCGAAGGGCCGCAAGGGCTATGACGCCCATGTCGGCGAGCGCGGCGTCAAGCTCAGTGGTGGCCAGCGCCAGCGCGTCGCGATCGCCCGCGTGATGCTGAAGGACGCACCCATCCTCCTGCTCGATGAGGCTACCAGCGCGCTCGATTCCGAGGTCGAGGCGGCGATCCAAACCAGCTTGTACCGGCTGATGCAGGGCAAGACCGTGGTCGCGATCGCGCACCGGCTTTCGACCATCGCCGCGATGGACCGGCTGATCGTGATGGATGGCGGCGAGATCGTCGAGCAAGGCAGCCATGCCGAGCTGCTGGCGCAGGGCGGCCTCTATGCCCGGCTATGGGCGCACCAGAGCGGCGGCTTTCTGGGCGAAGAGGAATAGCGCGCCGCTACGCCGTGCCGACCAGGCGCTGGATCAGCCCGGCCAGCTCGTGCACCGAATGCACATCGAGGCGGGCATAGATCTTCTTGACATGGTCGGCCACGGTGGACGGCGACACCTCCATCAGCCGGGCGATCTCCAGCTGCGAGTGGCCGGTGCGCAGCAGCAGGCAGACGTCTTTCTGCGTCGGCGTCAGCGCCAGGCCGTCCAGCACTCGGCGCAGCGCCAGCCCCTGCGGCTCGTGATGCTGCACCGTGATGTGCAGCAGCGGGGCCCGGTCCAGGCCCAGGGTCTGCAGCGGGCAGCTCTCGAACAGAAAACGCCCCCAGGCGTTCTCGACGCTCACGCTGCTGCCCGGCCGACTCAGCCCGGGGCTGCGCAGATGCTGCTCCCACAGCGCCGTCAGGGTCGGGAAGTGCTCGCGCCTGGGGCTGACGCTGGCGCTCTCGGGCGTGACCCCGCCATGCGCGAGCAGCAGCAGCTTCAAGACCTCGGGCGAGAGATGCAGCAACTCACCGTCGGCGCCCAGGCAGAGAATGCCCCGCCGGTCGCGGCGCGCCACATAGGCTATGCCGCCGAGCTCGGCCGTCGGGGCCTGCAGGCCGCGCGCGACATAGGGCACGATGCGCGCCAGCAAGCCCTCCTCGGCGCGACTGAACTTGCGCTCGCCGGGGCCGCGATACAGCAC
Source organism: Paucibacter sp. XJ19-41 (assembly GCF_028462495.1). Taxonomy (NCBI): domain Bacteria; kingdom Pseudomonadati; phylum Pseudomonadota; class Betaproteobacteria; order Burkholderiales; family Sphaerotilaceae; genus Roseateles; species Paucibacter sp. XJ19-41. Next base: position 25,167 of record NZ_JAQOWX010000030.1, on the reverse strand, counting down.
CAGTGAGCCCAGCGGCTCGCCCCTGACGCCGCGCACCACCGCCTCGGCCCGGGTGTGCAGGCGCTGCGGCCGCCAGATCTCGTTGTAGAGCGCCGAGCGGAAGAACTCGGGCCTGTCCAGACGCTCGGCGCTGTGCACGACGACGCCGCTGGTCACCGCCTCGTGGAAGGGCATCATCACCTCGGCCTCGCGCCGGTTGTGAAAGGCCTCGAAGTAGTGGCGGTTGATCTCGTGGTCGACATCACCCTCGAAGTAGTAGCGCAGCAAGCGCCCGCGCGCATCGGTCCAGTCGAACAGATTGCGGTCGGACGGGATCAGACCATGCAGCAGCTCCAGCAGCGCCGGGATGAAGACCTCCGCGGTCAGGCCCATCGCCGCGAGCGTGCGCAGCTTGGCCATGTCGGCAGCGTGTTTCATACGTCCCATGCTTTCATGAGGCCTGCTCGATGTCGCCCCCTATCGAGGGGGCGAGAACGCCGGCCCGGCTGTCTAGTGTCTGGACGTGGCGCAAGCCCACACCCCATCGTCCACTCACGCCAAGGGAGCTCCCCATGTCCAAGCCCAGCTTCTCCTCGCCACCCGGCCTCCGCAGCCTGAGCCCGGGCCTGATCGCCGCCGCCGCGCTGATGGCCTGCGGCGGCGGCAGCGACTCCGATCCCGAACCCGCCGTGGCGCAGACCACCGACATGAGTATCCGCGTGCTGGACGGGCCGATCCAGCACGCACTGGTCTGCCTGGATGCCAATGGCAACAGCAGCTGCGACAGCGACGAGGTGCAGGGCCGCAGCGACGCCGAGGGCCGCGTCACGCTGAAGGTGCCCAGCGCCGAGATGAGCCGCCATGTGGTGCTGGCCCAGATCGGCACCGACGCGATCGACAAGGACCACGGCCCGGTGTCCACCGCCTTCATGATGACGGCACCTGCCGATGCCGGCAGCGTGGTCTCGCCGCTGAGCACTCTGGTGCAGATCCAGGCCGCCAACAGCGGCAGCAGCACAGAGGCGGCCGAGCAGTCGCTGCAGCAGCAGCTCAGCATCGACACCCCGCTGCTGGGCGACTTCAGCCAGAGCAGCGATGCCGGTGCCAAGCTGGCGGCCGATCTGGCCCGCCTGCTGGTGCTGGCCAAGCAGCAGCAGCTCGGCGACACGGCCGGCGCCGCCGACAGCGCTGGCCAGCCGCTTAGCAAGGCCGATATTGAGGCCGAGATCAACAAGCGCCTGGTTGCCCTGCTGCCCCAGCTGATGGGGGCGGCCATCGCCCCGGCGCTGCAGGGCGCCGCCACGCCCGAGGCCCGCGCAGCCGCCATGCTGGCGGCCGCCAAGGACCTGGCGCAGGCAGCCGGTCTCAGCAAGAACAATCTCGCCACGCTGATCGCCCAGAGCAAGGCGCCCGGCGCCCCCGAGGAGGCAGCGTCGGCGCCCAAGGCCGGCCTGTCGCTGCGCTGGTTCAGCTTCAGCGATCCCGGCAACTACTACATCCGTACCTACGAATCCACCGCCGCGCAGAACACACCCGATGCCCAGGGGCTGCGCCACTACACCGAATACCGCAAAAGCCGGACCACGGTCGGTGGCGTGCTGAAAAGCCATCAGGAGTTCGGCGTCAACCGCCTCGGCGAGGGCAGCAAGAACTGGCTGCGCAACCAGGTGTTCTGGACCGGCAGCGAGTGGTTCGACTGCCCGGCCGAGCATCTTCATCAGGCGACGCCCTGGGACGCCCAGGGACGCAGCGAATCGCTGTACTGCAAGGCCTTCAAGTCCGGCAACAAGCGCACGCTGCGCGATATTTCCGGCATCGCGATGGGCGAGATCGTCAAGCAGATCCGCGCCCATCCACCGACCGATGACCAAGGCAGCTTCGCCGGCTGGGGTCCGGACCCGCAGCGCTATGCCGCCGAGCTGGCCGCCCCCTTCCCGGCCGGCTCGGTGCTGATCACGCAGGACAGCCGGCAGCTCAGCAACCCCGATGCCTACAGCACGGCCGCCGCCGACCGTGTCTACACCCATGTCCAGGCCCTGCGCGAGGGTGAACGCGCCAGCTGCGACGGCTGGACGGCGGCCACCGCCGAGAGCCTGCGCAGCCTGGCCACCGATCTGGAGAGCCTGGTCGCCGCGATGCCTGGCACGCCCTGCAGCTACACCGCCAACCCGGCCGTACACGGCAGCCGCAACGAGGCCTGGGGCGCCACCTCGCTGAGCCTGGGCAATGTCAGCGATGCCGCCTTCACGGCACCGAGCAGCTACTACCGCAGCGGGCTGCGCCGGCTGCGCGTCTCCTTCGGCCCCGGCAACACCACGACCTACTGGACTTGCGTGCTGCGCGCCAGCGACGACCATGCGCGCAACTGCGACAAGCTGGGCAGCGGCAGCTACAGCATCGAGACCCTGGGCGATGCCCGCGTGCTGCGCCTGGCCAAGCTGCCGCCGCAGGCCGCCGGCCTGGGCTTCGAGCGCCTGTTCGTCGAACGCGGCGGCAAGGTCTTCTACGGCTTCCGCGACAAGCTCAAGGCCGGCCAGTCGCTACGCCTGAATCTGGAGGCCACCGAGGCACTCGGCCAGGCCCTGTCCCTGCCCTGAGGCGGCCCTGAGGCGGCCGGAAAAGCCGCCTCAGTCGGGCAATGGCATGCCATAGCGTGCCGCTAGCGCCGCGACCGTGCCGTCGCGGCGCATGCCGTCCCAGGCCAGCCGCAGGCGCTGGGCCAGCGCCGCGCTGCTGGGCAGGCTCAACGCCATCGAGGGTCGCGACTCTGAGAACTTCAGCAGCGGCTCGATCAGCTGGGGGTCGTGGCCGTGGCGGCGCAGCAGCTCCGGCGCCAGCACCCGGTTCAGCGCGAGCAGTTGGCTGCGCCCGGCAAAGAATTTGCGCAGCATGATGCCGTAATCGGCGCTGCGATCGAGGTGCTGGCCGACCGAGAAGCCCAGCGTCACCAACTCATGCTCGGACACATCGTCCTTGATCACGGCGGTCAGATAGGCCTTCGCCGCATCGAGATCACGCGGCTGCACATCGGGCCGCGAGCGCAGCCGATAGAGCCAGCCCTGGCGCACCGAGATCTGAGCCACCCAGTGGAACTGCGCCTCACGCTCGGGCAGACGCACGATGGCCGGCAGCAGCACATTGGCCTGCAGCTGGGCGCGGCGCGAGACGCGGGGCCAGGAGCTGAACTCGAAATCGCCCGCGATCCGCGCCCGCACCAGCAGCTCGCGCGCCAGCTCCACCGCATAGCCGGCCGCCTGCCCCCGGGCGTCGCTGAAGGAATAGGGCGCGAACTCCTCCAGCAGCACGGTGAGGCGTTGCTGCGCCCGGGCACCGCCGAGCAGGCCGGCCAGACCCAGGCCCAGCAGCAAGCGCCGGCGCTGCTTGCCATCGCGACGAAAAGGGCTCGGGCTTGTCATCAAGGTGCCATCGGTTCGCGGCGAGCATCCACAATGAGATGAACGAACAGCCGATCAAAGCGCGGGCCCAGAGCTTCGGCGAGGAGCTCGCCAACTGCATCAGTCATGGTCTGGGCTTTTTGCTTGCCGTGGCTGCGCTGCCGATACTGACATACTTCGCCGCCCAGCAGGGCTCGGCGCGCAAGGTCGTCGCGGCCAGTGTGTTTTCGGCCACGATGATCCTGCTCTACCTGGTGTCGGCGCTCTACCATGCGCTGCCCGAGGGTCGGGCCAAGAGCTGGGTGAACCGGCTCGACCACGCGGCCATCTACCTCTTCATCGCCGGCAGCTACACGCCTTTTGCGCTCGGGGCGCTGCGGGGGCCTTGGGACTGGTCGCTGTTCGGCACCGTCTGGGCCTGCGCCGCGCTGGGCGTGGCGGCCAAGCTGATGGACCGGCTGCGCCATCCGCTGTGGTCGACCGGCCTGTATGTCGCGATGGGTTGGCTGGTGCTGGCCGCGCTGGTGCCGCTGCTGCCGCAGATGCCGGCCGCCGGCATCTGCTGGCTGGTGGCCGGCGCGCTGTGCTACACCATCGGCGCCCTGGTCTTCCTGCTCGACCACCGCGTGCGCTATGCGCATCTTGTATGGCATTTGTTGGTGATGGGCGGGTCTGCCTGTCACTTTTTCGCCGCGCTCCGGTACGCCATCTAGCCGGGCCGGCTACCATGCCGGCCGTGAACATCGAGCAGTCCAAACGCACCAGCGCCGCCTTCGCCACCGGCATCTTCCGACCCCATGGCCAGGTCGACATCTGGGCCGAGGGTTCTATCGTCAGGCTGGAGGCCAGCGGCCCCTTCAACCGTGAAGGCGTGCTGGCGATGGGGCTGGCGATGCGCGATCTGTTTGCCAGCGTGCCGATCGGCGGCCGCTTCGGCGACATCCTGGTGATGCATCAAAGCCTGATGGCCTCGCCCGACGCGCTGGCCTGCTTCGAGGAGTTCCTGCAGGCCATGAGCCAGGCCAAGACCGCCCCCTTGGCGGTGGCCTATGTGGTCGCCCCCGAGGTCGAGGGCCGCGACCTGATGCTGCCGATCTTTGCCAAGATCTATGCCCGCCACGGGCGCCGCTTCGCCGCCTTCGAGCGTCTCGGCGATGCCGAGGCCTGGCTGCGCGAGCAGCTTTAGTCGGCCAATTCCATGCGGTCGCGCCCGGCCGCCTTGGCCCGGTACAGCGCCGCATCGGCACGCTCCAGCAAGGCCTCGGCGGTCTCGCCCCATTGCGCTTCGGCCAGACCGGCCGAGCAGGTGTAGCCGCGCTCGGCCGGCAGCGGCCGCGCCTGCCGCACCCGGGCCAGCAGGCGCTCGACGATAGCGGCCGCCTGCCCGCGGCCGGCGTTCGGCAGCATCAGCACGAATTCCTCGCCGCCGAGCCGGCCGCAGCCGTCCTCGCGGCGGATGCTGGCCTGCAGCTGGCGGGCAAAGTCGCGGATCACCAGATCGCCGGCTGCGTGGCCCAGCTCGTCATTGATGCGCTTGAAATTGTCGAGGTCCAGCATCACCGCGCACAGCGGCCAGGATTCGCTCTGCGTCAGCAGCTGCTGCAGCTGCTGCAGGCTGTGGCGGCGGTTGCTCAGCCCCGTCAGCGCATCGGTCTGCGAAGCGCGCAAGGCCTTCACATGGGCCTGGCGCAGGGCCCGGCTCTCCTGCTTGAGCCCGGTGATGTCGCTGGCCACGAACAGCAGCCAGCCATTGGCATGGACGGTTTCGGTGGCCCAGACCCAGCGTCCGTCCCAGAGATCGACCTCGAAGGCGCGCCAGGGCAGCTTGCCACGCCGCGTCGCCGCCGAGGCCAGCCAGGCCTCGATATCGTCGGCCTCGATGATGGCGCCCTGGCTCAGCGCATGGTTGGCCCGCATGATCTCGGCCCAGACCAGACGCCCGTCCGGCTCGGCCTTGTAGGCATGGCGGAAGGCCGTGTTGGCATGGCGCAGCACATCGCGCTCATCGAACAGCGCGAGCAGCAGCTGACTGTCCTGCTGCAAACTCAGCAAGACCTCAGCCAAGGAGTCGGGCGCTTGGCCTGCGCTCATTCATTTCCTTTTTTCCAGTGTCCAGACCGTAACATCGGCAGCCACGGCAGCAAACCTGAGGGCGCACTATGAAATGGGACGGTCGGCGCGAAAGCGACAACGTGGAAGACCAGCGCGGCGCCAGCCCCGGTCCACGCCGCCTGGGCGGCGGGCGCGGGCTGGGCCTGGGCGGCATCGTGATCGCGCTGCTGGCGTCCTGGGCCTTCGGCATCAACCCGATGACGGTGCTGGGACTGCTGGACGGCGGTGGCGCGGGCCTGCCGCAGCCGGCCGAGAGCCGCAGCGAGGTGCCGGCGGCCAAGCCGCAAGACCCGGCCGGCCGCTTTGTCGCCGTGGTGCTGGCCGACACCGAAGATGTCTGGGGCAAATACTTCGCCGAACGCCAGCAGCGCTACGAGCCCCCCAAGCTGGTGCTGTTCAGCGGCCGCAGCGAGACCGCCTGCGGCGTCGGCGAGGCGGCGATGGGGCCGTTCTACTGCCCCGGCGACCACAAGGTCTATATCGACCTGAGCTTCAACACCACCTTGCGCGAGCGCCTGGGCGCGCCCGGCGACTTTGCCCAGGCCTATGTGATCGCCCATGAGGTCGGCCACCATCTGCAGAACATCCTGGGCATCTCGGCCAAGCTGGACCAGGCCCGCGGCCGGGTCTCGCAGCGCGAGTACAACGCGCTGAGTGTGCGGCTGGAGTTGCAGGCCGACTGCCTGGCCGGGGTCTGGGCCCACCATTCGCAGCGCGGTGCGGCCTGGCTGGAGGCCGGCGATATCGAGGAGGGCCTGAACGCCGCCTCCAAGATCGGCGACGACACCTTGCAGCGCCAGTCCCAGGGCACCGTGGTGCCGGAGAGCTTCACCCACGGCAGCAGTGCCCAGCGCGTGCGCTGGTTCAAGCGCGGACTGGAGGCCGGCGAGCTCGGTGCCTGCGACAGCTTCAAGGCACCCCAGCTCTGAGCAGGCGGGAAAACCACCCCCAGTGCCCCGCGCGGCGCCGGGCACCGGCCCGGATAAGCCCGCCGATGCGTTTCCTGACCCCCCGCCCCACATTGCGCACCGCGATCGCCGTGCCCTTTGTGCTGCTGTTTGCCGGCACGGTGGCCTTGCAGACGCTGACCCAGCAGCGTCAGATCGAGCGGCTGATCCATCAGGAGAGCAGCCGCCTGCTGGATTCGCTGACGGCCAGCTCGCGCAACCGCCTGGCGCTGTTCCTGGACGAACCCTTTCGCACCCAGCTCATGGTGGCCGACGCGATCGCGCGGCACGATCTCTACAGACCCGGCGATATGGGCCCGGTCCAGCGCTATCTGCGCGGCGTCTACGGCGAGCTGTTCGCCGATCAGCAGCAGCTCAGCGTGCTCAGCTTCGGCAGCCAGGCCGGTGACTACGCCGGGCTGCGGCGCGAAACCGGCGGCGACTTCACCCTGATGCTCAAGGACAGTGCGACCGCGGACAGCCTGCGCATCTACCAGGGCGACCGTCCCGGCACGGTGGTGGCCGAGTTCCCGGGCTACGACCCGCGTGGCCGGCCCTGGTACCGGCCGGTCGCGCTGAGCGGCCGGCCCGGCTGGTCCTCGATCTACATCAACAAGGACGAGCGCGCCGAGGTCGCGATCTCGGCGATCTCGCCGGTGCTGCGTAACGGCGAGTGGCTGGGCGTGGCGGCGGCCGATGTCAAGCTCGACGGGCTGAACCGCTTTCTGCGCGACGAGCCGCTGCGCGGCAGCGGCATCATCTTCATCACCGAGCTCGACGGCCGCCTGGTGGCCCACTCCGAGCCGGGCTCGGTGCTCGCCGAGTCCGGCAGCGGCACCCGATTGCTGATGCGCGAGAGCGCCAACCCGCTGATACGCGCGGTGGCCGCCCAGATCGACGCCGCGCCGACCGAAAGCGGCGCCGGCTTCACGATCCGGCACGAGGGCGAGCTGTATTTCTGCCGCGTCACGCCTTACTCCGACACCCGCGGCCTGGACTGGCGGGTGGTGGCCCTGGTGCCCGAGGCGGCCCTGCTGGGCGAAATCCGGACGGCCCAGACCCGCAGCATGCTGATGATGGCCGGCATCGCCGTGCTGGCCATCCTGCTGGGGCTGTGGGGCATCGGACGCATCACCCGGCCCATCCTGGAAACGGCGGCGGCCGCCAATCTGCTGGCGCGCGGCCGCTGGCTCAGCCATGAGGGCGGGCGCAACGCCATCGAGCAGGGCAGCGCCTTGCGCGAGACCGCGCTGCTGGTGCGGGCCTTCAACGAGATGGCGGAGCGTCTGCAGAGCTCGTTCGCGCGCATGCGCGAGCAGCTGATCTATGACGAGCTGACCCAGCTGCTGACGCGCCGCGGCCTGCTGGAGCAGGCCGACTGGCCGCAGCCCCGGCCGGCGGTGCTGACCCTGATCGCGCTGGACTCGTTCCGCGCCATCAATGACAGCGTCGGCCACGCCACCGGCGACCGGCTGCTGCAGGTGATGGCGCAACGCCTGCGCGCGCAGCTGCCCGGGCCGCTGCTGCTGGCCCGCATCGGCGGCGACGAGTTTGCCGTGCTGCACCTGGGCGTTCAGCAGGCCGAGCAGCAGGCGGCCGCGCTGGGCGCCCAGGTGCTGGCCCTGTTCGCGCTGCCCTTCACCTCGGGCGAGGACGAGGTCTTGATGAGCGCCTCGGTCGGCGCGGTCGGCGGACTGCTGCCCGGCGAGGCCCTGGGCGACTGGCTGCGCAACGCCAGCATCGCCCTGGGCGAGGCCAAACGCCGTGGCCGTGGCCATTGCGTGGTCTATGAGCTGGCGATGATGGAGCAGTCGGTGCAGAAGGCCCGCCTGGCCACCGAGCTGCGCCATGCGCTGGAGAAACAAGAGCTGCGGGTCTACTACCAGCCGGTGGTCGAGCTGGCCAGCGGCGCCGTCCATGGCGTCGAGGCCTTGCTGCGCTGGCAAAGCCCCGAGCGGGGCCTGGTCTCGCCGGGGGTGTTCATCCCGGTGGCCGAGGAGTCGGATCTGATCCTGGCACTGGGCGACTGGGTGCTGCGCCAGGCGATGCGGGACATTGCCGGCCTGCTGCCGCGCCTGGCCAGCGACTTCGAGCTGCATGTCAATGTCTCGGTGCGCCAGCTGATCCAGTCCGATTTCGCGATCACGCTGGAACAGGCCTTGCGCGACAACGGCCTGCCGGCCCGTCACCTGACCCTGGAGATCACCGAGTCGCTGCTGATCGGCCAGGACAGCGTCACCGAGGAGCGGCTGCGCCAGATCCGCGCGCTGGGCGTGAAGATCGCGATCGACGACTTCGGCACCGGCTATTCCTCGCTGGCCTATCTGCAGCGCCTGCCCTTCGACTGCCTGAAGATCGACCAGAGCTTCATCCGCAATCTGTCCAAATCCGCCCAGGACATGGCCATCGTGACCGCCGTGCTGCGCATGGCCGAGGGCCTGGGTGTGACGGCTGTGGCCGAGGGGGTGGAAACCGAGGCCGAGGCCATGCGCTTGCGGGAGCTGGGCTGTGGCTTGGCACAGGGCTATCATTTCGGCCGCCCCGCGCCACTGGCGCTCACATTCCCGCCATAAACTGTCGGAATACTTGACACACCCCCGATTTGAGGGCTGGGCACACCTCCGGGCTTGCAAGAAACTCTCTTTAGATACAAGGGCTTACCGCAGCCCGCCTTAAGTGGCGTGGATCCTGCTTACAGGCAAGCACAAGGCGGTGGTGAGCTCAAGGGCATACTTCGCCGGCAACACAGCAGAGGCAATCAAGTGGACAACTCCGACGACAAGACTCAGGCGCCGTATGCGGCGCACGGAGCGCCCGGCCAAGCGAGCGCAGCCCTGTCGGGCCGCCGTCGCCTGCTGCGTGGCGGTCTGATCGGCGCGCCGGCCCTGCTGGCGCTGAAGAGCTCGCCGGTGCTGGCCTGCAACTGCAAGAAGCCCTCGGGCTTCTCCGTGTCGGGCAATCTGAGCCGCACTGGTAGCAAGGTCTGCCTGGACCCGGGCAAGAAGCCCAGCGTGTGGGCCGGCAACAAGACCTATGTGAAGAAGGTCAACAACGTCAGCATCTATAAGTACAACGGTACACAAATCCTGTCGTCCACCCTCTTTACCGAGCATTTCGCCAAACGCAACGAAGCCGATCTGACCGTGACCTTCGCAGCCGCCCTGGCCAAGGGCGACAACGATGTGCAAGCGATGGCTGCGGCCGTTTATCTGGAAGCCCTGGCCGTCGGCGGCCCCGGGGTCCCGCGGTGGGACATGGTCCGCGATATGTGGAACCAGGCCATTGCCACCTCCGCTGGCTATCAACCGGTGTCTTCGCACCAACTGCGTTGGTACAGCACCGAGGTCGTCAACTACCTGAAGTACCTGACAAACAACAAGACCTGAGTCGGGTCGGCAGCACCTTGACCTGCGCTACGGAGTCCGGCCTCTGGATCAAGACGGCAACCACGGCGAGGTTGCTGCGCAAAGAGGCCGAAGACGGCTTGCTGATCTATGAGCCCTGGACCGGCCAGACCCAATTGCTATCGCATCTGGCCTTTTTCATCCTCGACACCCTCGAACGCCAGACGGCTCCGATCAGCACGGTCGCGCTGATTTGCAGCTTGCAGGCCGAAGAAGCCGACGCATCTCCGGAGCAATGCGCCGAGGCGGTGCTCGGCACCCTGACGGAACTGGCCGATGCCGGTCTGATTGACCGGTACGGTCCGCAGTCTTGCTAATCGATCAACTCACGCCGCGAGCGCTTCAGCAGGCGCTCGCCGGGCCGGGACTGCGCCTGGCCACAGGCCCCTTCAACTGCAGCCTGCGCAGCGACATCCCGGGCCTGGCCCCGGTACTGCATCGTCTGTATGCCCGTCACCCTTTGGTCAGCGATGGCACCTTTGTTGACTTTCATGTCAAGGTCGCTTCCGGCCGCGGCCTGCGGCGCTGGATACGCCCGCAGGCCTGGTTCTCGGTCGATGAGGTCACGCCCTTCACCCCACTGCCCCAGGCTCAGGCCCTGCCGATGATCGAGTGGGGCATGAACTGGTGCATCACGGCCTACAGCCATCACCTGCTGGTGCTGCACGCGGCCTCGGTGGCCAAGAATGGCCGCGCGCTGATCCTGCCCGCCCCACCCGGCTCCGGCAAGAGCACCCTGTGTGCCGCACTGGTCAACCGCGGCTGGCGCCTGCTGTCCGACGAGCTGACCCTGATCCGACTTGACACCGGCCAGCTGCAGGCGCTGGCACGTCCGGTCAACCTGAAGAATCAATCGATCGACGTGATCCGCAGCTTCGCGCCGGAGGCCTTTCTGAGCGCCCCGGTGCACGACACTACCAAGGGCACGGTCGCGCTGATGGCACCACCGGCCGACAGCGTGACCGAAGCGGCCGAGCCGGCCCGCCCATGCTGGATGGTGCTGCCGAGCTACCGGGCCGGCGCCGCCACGGCGCTGACGCCTATGGCCAGCGGCGCCGCCTTCATGCAGCTGGCCGACAACGCGATGAACTATCACATCCTCGGTGCGGCCGGCTTCCAGGCGGTCGGCGCCCTGGTCGACCGCTGCCGGCACTACCGCTTCGAGTACAGCGACCTGAACGAGGCCATCGCCACCTTCGACGCCCTGGCGGCGACCGGGAGCTGAGGTGGCGTTGCTGATAGACATCCTGCGCAATCCGCAGGCCACCTTGCAGCTCGACGAAGCCGCTTGGGACCTGCTGATCCGCCAGGCCCGTCACGCGAATCTGCTCGGCCGCCTGCACCACGAACTGGCGCAGCGGCAATTGCTGGCACCGGCGCTGGAACGCGCTCGGCATCACATGCTGTCAGCCGCCACCATGGCCGAGCGCCAGCATCTGTCGGTACGCCACGAAGCCCGGCTGCTGCGCGACACCTTGGCCGGCCTGGGCCTGCCGCTGATATTGCTGAAAGGCGCCGCCTATGTGGTGTCCGGGCTGCCGGCCGAGCGCGGCCGTGTGTTCGCCGATCTGGACATCCTGGTACCCAAGGCGCGGCTGCAGGAGGTCGAATCCGCGCTGATGCTGCAGGGCTGGGTGGGCAGCCCGCTGGACGACTACGACCAGCGCTATTACCGGCAATGGATGCACGAGTTGCCGGCGATGGAGCATATGCGGCGCGGCACAGCGCTGGATGTGCACCACAGCATCCTGCCGCCGACCTCGCGCCTGCACCCCGACCCGGCCGCCCTGCTGGCCGCCAGCGTCGAACTGCCCGGCTGGCCGGGCGTATGCACGCTGTCCCCCTGCGACATGGTGCTGCACAGCGCCACCCATCTGTTCCACGAAGGTGAACCTGACAATCTGCTGCGCGACCTCAGCGACCTCGACCTGCTGCTGCGCCATTTCGGCAGCGACCCCTCGTTCTGGCCCACCCTGGTCGAGCGCGCCGAGCAACTGCAGCTGAGCCTGCCGCTGCGCCTGGCATTGCGCTACGCCAGCGAGATCCTGGCCACGCCGGTACCGCGCGCGACACTGGACGCGATCGGCGCCGCGCACAGCCGCCGGCCGGGGCAGAAGGTGCTGGACTTCGTCTATCGCCGCATGCTGGCACCCAAGCACTCCAGCGCCGCCGACTGGGCCACGCCCTGGTGCCAGCGCCTGCTCTATGTGCGCTCCCACTGGCTGCGCATGCCGCCCCATCTGCTGGCCTACCATCTGGCGCACAAGGCCCTGTGGCCGAGCCGCGAACCGGCGGTCGAGGGCGAGCAGCCGCGCTGAGCTTATGCTTGCGGCATGAATCGCCCCAAGCCTTTTTCGATGATCCGCGAGTTCCATCTCGCCGACTGGTTCACCCTGGCCAATGCCTTCTGCGGCATGGGCGCGCTGTTCGCGGTGATGACCTATCTGCAGACCCGCGAGGTGCTGCACATCTATTACGCCTGCGCGCTGATCCCCGCGGCCCTGGTGTTCGATGTGCTGGACGGCCGGATCGCACGCTGGCGCCAGCAGAGCTCCAGCCTGGGCCGCGAGCTCGACTCGCTGGCCGACATCATCTCCTTCGGTGTCGCGCCCGCCGCCATCGCCTACGGCTGCGGCATGCAGGGCCTGTACGACCGCATCATCCTGGTCTTCTTCGTCGCCTGCGGCGTCTCGCGACTGGCGCGCTACAACGTCACGGCCGAGGAGCTCAGCGCCGGCTCGGACAAGGTCAAGTACTTCGAGGGCACGCCGATCCCGACCTCGCTGACCCTGGTGATCGTGCTGTGGGTGGCGGCCGCCCAGGGTGCGCTGGGCGATCAGCTGTGGTTCGGCAAACTGGAGATCGCCGGCTTCTTCTTCCACCCGCTGGTGCTGCTGTTTGCGCTGTCGGGTTCGTTGATGATCAGCCGCATCCGCATCCCCAAGCTCTGAACAAAGTCCACCCCTGCGGCGTCGAAGGCGCCCAGGTGCAGGCGGGCCGGACCGAACAGGCGCAGCGCCTCGCCGACGACCAGCACCCGGTCCTCGGCCTCGCCCTCCCGGGTCAGCCAGAGCCGGCCGGCCTGCACCGTCAGCAGCAGTTGCTGCTGCTCGCCCAGCTGCAGGCAGCGCGGCGCCTGCTGGTAGTTCATGCGCTGTGGGGTGCTGATCGTGTCCATGGCCCCAGCTTAGGAAGACCGGCCCGGCCCCGCCAGCGACAGCCGGGGCCCAAGGCAAGCGCACAGCCAGCGCAGCGAGCAGCACTGTGTTGGCCGGCTTGGCCCCGATCTGTACTGGCCTGACCCGCCGACCACCATACAGAATGGGGCGATGGACCCGCTGTACCTGCAAATCGCCGAACGCCTGGCCCGCTTGATCCGCGCCGGCACCCTCAAGCGCGGTGAGCGCCTGCCCTCGGTGCGCGAGCTGGCGGCCAGCCAGGCCGTGTCGCAGTCGACCGCCGTCCAGGCCTACCGCTGGCTGGAGGACGCGCGGCTGATCGAGGCGCGGCCACGCTCGGGCTACTTCGTCTCCAGCCGGCCGCCGCGCCTGCCCGAGCCCGAGGCCTCGCGGCCCGAAAGCCGCTCGCGCGCGGTCCGGCTCGACCAGCTGGGCCAGCAGGTGCTGCAGCTCTCGACCCGGGACGACATCATCTCCTTCGGCGCCGCCTGTCCCGGCCCCGAGCTGTTCGACCAGGAACGGGTGCGCCGGGCGCTGGCCCGCGCGGTGCTGCGCCATCGCGATCTGCTGTGCCGCTACCCCTCGGGCCCCGGCATGGAGGCCGCACGCCGCGCGGTCGCCCGCCATGCGCTGGGCCTGGGCTGCGAGCTGCATGCCGACGATATCGTGATGACCAACAGCTGCATGGAAGCGATCAGCCTGTGCCTGAAGAGCGTCACCCGGCCCGGCGATGTGGTGGCGCTGGAATCGCCCTGCTACTACGGCTTTCTGGAGATTCTGCAAAGCCTGCATCTGCGCGCGCTGGAGATCCCGACCCACCCGCGCCACGGCATCTCGCTGGACGCGCTGCAGCTGGCGCTGGAGACCCAGCCGGTCAAGGCGGTGCTGGTCGTGCCCACTCTGTCCAACCCGCTGGGCGCCAGCATGCCGGTGCCGGAACGCCGCCGCCTGGCCCAGCTGGTGGCGCAGCACGATGTGGCCCTGATCGAGGATGTGCTTTACAACGAGCTGTCCGAGCAGGAAGACCGGCGCCGCGCCGTCAAGGCCTTCGACAGCAGCGGCCATGTGATGATTTGTGGCTCCTTCTCGAAGACGGTGGCCCCGGGCCTGCGCCTGGGCTGGGTCGAGGCCGGCCGCTGGGGTCAGGTCTTGCGGCAGACCAAGGCAGTGCAGTCGGGCGGGCAGACCGCCGTGCTGGAGCTGGCGCTGGCCGATCTGCTGAACCAGGCCGGCAACGGCGCCGCGCTGCGCCAGCTGCGCGCCACCGTGGCGACACGGGTCGACGCGGCCCGCGGCCTGATCTCGGCCAGCTTCCCCAAGGGCACGCGGGTCACCGACCCGGCCGGCGGCTACATCCTGTGGGTCGAGCTGCCCGCGCAGCTGGACTCGGTGGCGCTGTACGAGGCCTGCCTGGCCGAGAACATCTGCATCGCGCCGGGCCTGATGTTCAGCGCCAGCCCGCGCTTTCGCCACTGCATCCGGCTCGGCGTCGGCGGCCACTGGGGGCCTCAGCATCCGCGCGCGCTGCGCCGCATCGGCGCACTGGCCCAGCAGCTGCTGGACGCCGCGCCACTGGCCGCCTGAGCCGCGGACCTACTGGCCCAGCAGCCGGTTATTGCGCAGCCAGGGCTTGTGCAGCTGCGCCGGCAGGCCGCCTTCGCCCCCCCGATGGGACTGGATCTTGGCCTGCGGCGCCGGGCACTGGCCGCTGAGCCGGTGCTGCAGCGCGGCGGCGAGCTGGCCCTCCTGCGGGTCGCCCAGCTCGCGGCCCAGATCGTCGGCCACCTCGCAGCCCTTGACGCTGGCGCCGACGCCGCTGCCGCCGGGGACGAAGCCGTCGGCATAGTCGCCAAAACCCTTGGCATTGACGCCCTCGAACTCGATGGCCATATAGCGGTTGCCGCAGTTCTCGCGGCCGCTGAAGCCATAGGGCTTGCCGCAGCTGCGCCCGCCGATCAGCACCACCTCGACATCAATGCCGCGCAGGCCGTTGATCAGCGACTCGCTGGCCGAGCAGGTGCCGGACTGGCTCAGCACATAGACGCGCCGCAGATTCAGGCTGGGCAGGGCCTGCTGCTGGCTGCACTGGCCGTTCTGCGGCTGGCAGGACTGGCCGCGGAAACCCATGTCCTCGTTCTCGGCCTGGCGCCGGCTGTTGTGGCGCAGGCGCTCGAACACCCGGCCGCTGGTCGGCCCGGGGCCGGCGATCATATAGGCCAGCTGCGAGGCGATGAAGAGATAGCCGCCGCCGTTGTAGCGCAGGTCCAGCACCAGCTCGCTGACGCCCTGCTCGCCAAAGCGACGCAGTGCCGTGCTCAGCTGAGCCTCGGCCGGCAGATTGTGGTCATGAAAGACCAGATAGCCGACCCGCGCGCCGTCGGCCGCCGTCAGCACCTGGGCCTGGGGCACCGGCGTGCGGCTGATCTCCGTGCCGCCCAAGGTCAGCTGGCGCTCGGCGCCGCCGCCGCGCGGCTCGAAGCGGAACTGGTGGCTGCGCCCGCGCTCGCTCGGGTACAGCGCGGCCTGCAGCTGGCGCCACTGGGCTTCGTCATTGGTGTCGCTGCTGATGCCGTCCACCGACAGCAGCCGGTCGCCGCGCCGCAGACCGGCCCGGGCGGCCGGGCCATCGGGCTCGATATAGGCGATGCGCAGGCCGCGCGGCGGCGTGCTGGCCGCCTGGGTCCACTCCAGGCCATAGCCCAGCGACACGCCGGCCTGCATCACGCGCTGCCATTCACTCTCGGCCACCATGAAGCTGAAGCGGTCGCGCTCGGCGCCGCTGCTGGTCAGCTGCGGTGTCAGCAGGTCGTAGAAATAGGCGGCCAGCGCCCGCTGCACCTCGCTGCCGCTGTAGCGCGGCGCGGCCGGGTCGCGCGCCGGCACCTGCTCGCGCCACAGATAGTCCTCGTCCATATAGGAACGTATCCAGCGCTTCTCGACCTCCAGGCTGCTGTTGCGCCGGCCCGAGGGCGCCAGCTCGTTGCCGGCCGCGCACTGCTGCGCCAGGGTCTCGCTGGCGGGCAGCGGGCCGGTGGGCGGCGTCACCACCACACCGCCGCCGTTGTTGCTATTGCTGCTGCCGCCGCCCAGCAAGGGCTCGCCGGCCGATCCACCCCCGCCGCCGCAGGCCTGCAGGCCCAGGGCCGCTGCCAGCGCCCAGCCGGCCGCCCTGATCTGTCTTGTTACGCTCATTCCCGCTCCCTCGCCCGGTGCTGTCGCGCACCGGCTGTTCTGGCTCGCGGTTATACCCGCAGCCAGCGGGCCCGCTGTGGCCCGGGCGCCGCACTTCCCTCTTGAGAGGGTGGCCGAATCAGGAAGAAGTCACGACCGGCCGGACCCGCAACGCCCAGATCACGCCGGCCACCAGCAGCACGATGCCCGCCAGGGTCAGGGCTTGCGGCGGCTCACCGCGCAGTAGGAAGGCATAGGCCAGCGCCGCCAGCGTCTCGAACACGATCAGCTGCCCCACCAGCGAGGTCGGCAGGCGCTGGCTGGCCTCGTTCCAGCACAGCGTGCCCAGCCAGGAGGCGCACAGCCCCACCGCCAGCATCAGGCCGACAAAAGCCCAGGGCCGCGGCCCCAGCGGCAGCGCGAACTCGGCGGCCAGCAGGCCGCCGGCCTGCAGCAGCGGCAAGAGCGCCAGCCCGGCCAGCGCCATCGGCAGGGTCACCAGCCCCTGCGCCGTGGCCCAGGCACGCGGGCTGCGGTCCTTGTGGGCACGCAGCCAGTCGGCATTGCGGATCGGATACCAGGTCCAGCAGGCCACCGCCGCCACCGCCAGCAGCCCGCCCTCGGCATAGCGGCGCAGCTGCTCGGCCGAGCCCTGCGCCGACAACTGGGCCAGCTCCACCTGGTTGACCAGCGCGATGCCGCTGGCAATCAGGAGCAGCGAAGGCGCCAGCCGGGCCCAGGGCAGATGGCCGTCGCGCCGGTGATCGCGCAGATTCGAGCAGATCGCGATCACCACCGGCAGGGTGCCGATGATGACGGTGGGCAGCGGCCCGCCGGCACGCTGGATCGCCGCCGACAGGCACAGGTAGTAGAGAAAGTTGCCGATCGCGCTGAGCTTGGCCGCTTCCAGCCAGTCGCTGCGCGTCAGCGCGCGCAGATCGCGCCAGTCGATCGCCGCCAGCGGCAGCGCGATCAGGCCGAAGGCCAGGTAGCGACCCACGGTCAGCAGTG
Source organism: Paucibacter sp. XJ19-41 (assembly GCF_028462495.1). Taxonomy (NCBI): domain Bacteria; kingdom Pseudomonadati; phylum Pseudomonadota; class Betaproteobacteria; order Burkholderiales; family Sphaerotilaceae; genus Roseateles; species Paucibacter sp. XJ19-41. Next base: position 7,969 of record NZ_JAQOWX010000030.1, on the reverse strand, counting down.
CCGCCGGATAGTCCGGCAGCATCAGCGGCGCGACAAAGACCAGGCCCCACATCAGGCCGGCGGCAAGGGCAAACAGGGTTCCAGCAAACATGGCGCCACTATGACGCAGGCCCGGTGGGCGGTCTTGTACCGGCTTGCTGCGCCGGGCTTGACCCCGCCGGTCGGTCGGGTGCTCAATGACAGCCGGTCTGCACCGGGAGATCCCCATGCACAAGCCACCCTGGTTCCCGCCGCTACCGCGTCTGCAAGCTCATCTGCTGGCCGGGCTGTGGGCCTGCACGCTGCTGGCCCTGCTGGGTCTGCTGCTGGCCGGCATGCTGCTGATGGCCGATGCCGGCATCGGCGGCTGAGCGGCGCCGCCGGCTCAGGTCTTGACGACCGCCAGCGGCGCCCGCAAGCCCCCCAGCACATCGGCGCTGCGCTGCGCGCCCTCGGCCGCCTGGGCCAGCTCGGCGCCGGTCATGCCGGCCTCGCGGTAGACCGCCGCGCCCATGCGCAGCGCCACATAAAGCCGCTGCTCGTCGACGCCATAAGGCCCGCACAAGGCCTTGTGCAGGCGCGCCCGCACCACATCGGCCTCGGCCCGGCCGGCGTCCATCAGCACCAGGCCGAAGCGCCGCTCGCCGACCTGGGCCACGACATCGCTGCCGCGCACCCGGCCCAGCAGCCGGGCGCCTATGGCCTGCAGCAGGGCTTTCAGCGTGGCCGGCGACGGCGCCTCGGCGACGCCGGCCTGCGGATCCACCGTGATCAGCAGCACGGTGGCGCGCGCGCCATGGCGGCGGCAATGGCCCAGCTGTCGGTCCAGCAGCGCGGCGAAAGCTGGCAAGTCCTCCAGCAGCTGCAGCTGCGCGCGCAGCGTCGGCCGCTCGGCCTGGCCGCATGCGGGGTTCTTGCCGGGCAGGGTGTTGTCCTTCATGGGAAGTCTGGTCGGTAAAAGGTGGGTAAGCACGGTGAGAGGGACATGACCGGCCGTGACCCGACCTCCCTGACCGGAGCCCAGCCCGCCATGCCCTCTCTTCTGTAGAACGCGATCCGCAGCGCGAACCCGACACGCCGCCGAAAAAAGCGCCATCCCTAAGCCATGGACGGCTGCTAGAGTCCGGCCCTGCATGAGCGAAATCACCACCTTGTTGCGCGCCGCCGGCCAGGGCGACCGCCTGGCCGCCGACCAGGTGGTCGCCCTGCTCTACGCCGACCTGCGTCGCCTGGCCGGCCAGCGCCTGCGCCTGGCCGGCGCCGGCCAGCCCACCGCGCTGGACGCCACCGGCCTGGTGCACGAGTCCTGGCTGCGCCTGCAGCAGGCCGGCCAGCTCGACTTTGCCGACCGCCAGCACTTCATGGCCTATGCGGCGCGCACCATGCGCAGCGTCGTGATCGACCAGATCCGCAGCCGCCAGGCCCAGCGCCATGGCGGCGAGCTGCAGCAGGTCACCTTCAACACCGCCGTCGCCGAGCTGCCGCCGCAGCGCGACGAGGAGATCCTGCGTGTGCACGAGGCGCTGGCCGAGCTGGCCGCCGTCGATGCGCGCCTGGCCCAGGTGGTCGAGATGCGCTACTTCGGCGGCCTGCTCGAAGCCGAGATCGCCGACGCGCTGGGCGTGACGGAGCGCACCGTGCAGCGCGACTGGCAGAAGGCGCGGATGTTTTTGTCGCTGGCCTTGAAATGACGGCCCCCACGTTCACTCCGTTCACTCCCCCCGAGGGGGCGTTCAGTGCCCTTCGGGCGGCCGGGCGGGCACTGAAATGAATCCCCCGCCACGCGACATCAGCAAGTCCCGCTGGCCCCAGCTGAGCCCGCTGCTGGACGAGCTGCTGGACATGGAGCCGGCCGCGCGCGCCGCCCGGCTGGCGGCCTTGCGGGCGCTGGAGCCCGAGCTGGCCGCCGATCTGGAGGACCTGCTGGCGCGCGATGCCGAGCTGGCCGGCAATGATTTCCTGGCCACGCCAGCCCTGCCGCCGACGCTGACCGCCGCGCCGCTGATGGCCGGCCAGGCCATCGGTGCCTACACCCTGGAGCGCGAGATCGGCCGTGGCGGCATGGGCAGCGTCTGGCTGGCGCGCCGCACCGACGGGCGCTATGAGGGCCAGGTCGCGATCAAGTTTCTCAGCACCGGCGTGCTGGGCCACGGCGATGCCGGCCGCTTCGCCCGCGAGGGCCAGATCCTGGCCCGGCTGACCCATCCGCATATCGCGCGGCTGATCGACGCCGGCGTCGCGCTGGAGGGCCAGCAACCCTATCTGGTGCTGGAGTATGTCGATGGCCTGACCCTCGACCGCTTCTGCGCCAGCCGCGAGCTGGACCTGGGCCAGCGCCTGCGACTGTTCCTCGATGTGCTGGCGGCCGTGGCCCATGCGCACAACCGGCTGATCCTGCACCGCGACCTGAAGCCCAGCAACATCCTGGTCAACGGCACCGGCGAGGTGAAGCTGCTGGATTTCGGCATCGCCAAGCTGCTCAACAGCGAGGCCGAGGGGGACGGCGCCGGCGCGGCCACCGAGCTGACCCGCCAGGCCGGCCGCGCCTTCACGCCGCAGTACGCCGCACCCGAGCAGGTGCAGGGCGGCGACGTGACCACCGCCACCGATGTCTATGCGCTGGGCGTGCTGCTGTACCAGCTGCTGGGCGGCGGCCACCCGACCAACACCGTGCCAGCCGGCCCGCCGAACAACCACAAGAACACCGGCACCGCGCTGGAGCAGTTGCGTACCGTCGTCGAGGTCGAGCCCCGGCGCCTGTCCGATGCGGTGCGGGCACAAGCCGACCCTGAGGTCAAGAAGCAGGCCCGCGAGCTGCGCGGCGATCTCGACACCATCGTCGCCAAGGCACTGAAAAAGGCCCCGGCCGAACGCTATGCCAATGCCGCCGCGCTGGCCGACGACCTGAAGCGCTGGCTTGCGCATGAGCCGATCGCGGCGCGGCCGGACAGCCGCAGCTACCGCCTCTTGAAGTTCCTGCGCCGCCACCGCCTGGGTGTCGCCGCCGGCAGCCTGGCCGGCCTGAGCCTGGCGGTGGGCATCGCGCTGGCCCTGTGGAAAGGCCAGGAAGCTCAGCAGCAGCGGGTGCAGGCTGAGGGCCTGATCGAGTTCATGCTGGGCGATCTGCGCAAGAAGCTGGAGCCGGTGGGCCGCCTCGATGTGCTGGACGCGGTCGGCGACAAGGCGCTGGACTACTACGCCAGGCAAGACCTGGCACGCAGCGACGCCGACTCGCTGGGCCGCCGCGCCCGCGCCCTGCACCTGATGGGCGAGATCGCCGAGAAGCGCGGCCAGATGGCCGAGGCCGAGCAACGCTTCAAGCAGGCGGCCGACAGCACGGCGGAGTTGCTGGCGCGGGATCCGAAGAACACGCAGCGCCTGTTCGACCATGCGCAGAGCAGTTATTGGGTGGGGTATGCGGCATATCGACAACGGCGTTTGCCGCAAGCCGAAGCAGGCTTCACGCGCTACCTTGCTCTCGCCAATGAGCTTTTGCTGCTAGAGCCAGGCAAGCCGGAGTGGCTGACGGAGCAAGCCTACGCACAGCAAAACCTCGGTGTACTCAGACTGCGTAGCGGCTCGGTACCAACTGCACTGACCCACTTTCAGGCTGTCGTGCAAATCTGGCGATCCCTGCCACCCGAGCGTCCAGCACTGCGCACGGATCTGGCCACCAGCCTGGGCTGGCTGGCCGAGGCGCAGGAGCGCCAAGGTCTGTTCGACGCCAGCATTGCCAGTCAGCAGGCCAAGCTTGCGGCCTTGCTTCCACCCGGCGGGCAGATCGGCAGCGATCGCAAGCTTCAGCTTATGCATGCAGCCATTGAGGCCGCACTTGGTAGATTGCACGTAGCCGCTGGCCGGAGCGCAGAAGCCCTGACAGCCGCACAGCGAGCCTACGAAACCTATGCTGTACTTGCAGCACTTGACCCCGAGAACTTGGATAGACTGGAGCGACTAAGCCTTGCTCGTCTGCAGCTCGCTGAAACTTGGTTGACCCTGGGCGAAGCAAGCCCCGCACGCGCTGAGCTGGCGCGGCTCAGTTCGGACCTGGAGCGGCTGCGTGTCCTGCACGAACGCAAGCCGGATCTTCAGGTGAGGTTGCGCGGTCGGTGGATTTTGGCCAGTTTGGCAGCGGCAGCCACAGCCGAGGAGCGCCAGGCAATCCATGCGGCGCTGGCCGAGTTCCTCACCAGCAAGGCCGTTGCGGCCGCCAAGGACGTGCCGGATACCGACACACAATGGGTGCTGGCCATGGCAGCCCTGACCCTGGGCGATGCACTGATGCCGACTCGGAAATCAGAAGCCGCAGCACATTGGCAGGCCGCGCTAACGCGAATCGCGGCGCTGGGTGATGTATCTGAGCCCCGGATGATCTGTTTGCACGCCCATACACTTATCCGCCTAGGCCGCACTCAAGAAGCTCGTTCACTTGCCGAAAAACTGGAAGCCTCGGCCTACCGCCACCCACTGTATGCCGAGCTGACCCGGCGGCTGGCCACGCAGCTGGCCGCACCTTGATCCCGGCACGCAGCAACGCCAAGTCGTGACTGCGCAGTTCCATCTGCGACGACTGCCGCCGGGCCTCTTCGACAGTCAAGCTATCCATTTAGCAGAGAGCCTCCTACCATGCCCGTCCAACAAACCCCGATCCAGAACAATGTCTTCGCCGTCACCGTGACTGCCAACGCCGCCGGCGACGACCTGATCTTCAATCCCGATCCGGTCAAGCTAACAAAGGTACCTAACGCGCTGATCATGTTTTACCTGGTCAGCCCTGGTTACTACTTCCCCATCGACGGATCAGCCCTCGTCATCAGTGGCGACGATGAGGGCAAGGAATTCCCTATCGCCTGGTACGTCAATGCCGCCACACTGGCCCTGGGGGACTACAACAACGACTCCAATAGCTACAAATACACGATGACCGTGATAAACGCACAGACCGGCGCAAAAGTCAGCACCGACCCGACGATCGACAACGAGAACCCCTAAACCAGCAAGACGCTCAGGCACCCCAGCACGGCTCATCTGCCCTGCCTCAGCTGCATGAGGGTCAGGTCTCAATACCGTTCGCTTTGGCAGCTCCCCCAGGGCCTGAGAAGGGCCTGAGGGCCAAGGGTTTGGGCACGAGCTTAAGGGTCAAACGGGATTGAGCGGGCCTGAGAGTCAGGTCTCCCACTTCCCGTTTTAAGCGCCAGGGTTCATGTCTTGCGCCAAACAGCAACACCTGCCCCCTGCCACCGATAGCAAGGCCATGGCTAGCGGCGCGGTGCAGCGTCAGGCACATCCAACGACTCAATCCGGGCGCCTACGTCTCGCATTCACCACTATCCGGCTGACGATTGACCCAGACAGACCAAAGGCGATGGCAATCGCCGTCTTGGTATGTCCTCCATCGAAAAACGCGCCCACGATGCAGGCGTGGCGTTCTCTTTTTTCTGGAGGCTGTTTCCCTGGCATCAAGTGCTCGGGCGGCCGCTCCCCGAATGGCCCGCGTTACTCGCCAGCCTGGGGCCTGCTAAGTTTGCAGCAGCCCGCCCCTCACTCACTATCCCTCCCCCACGGTATCGATACCGCCTTGCGCTCGCCCCCCTTGCGCGTGCGCAGCACGGCGTCGAAGCCTGGGCGACCGCCGTTCAGTGCGGCGGTCAGCAGGCCTTGCAGGTCTTCGGGGCTGAGTGATTCGGCGTCGCGGCGGAACTGCTTGATGGCCAGGGCCAGCAGCTCGCGGGAGACGGCCGCATGGGTCAGCTGCACGGCCAGCATCGCGCTGTAGAGATCGGGAAAGATCGCGCACAGGGTCTTGATGCGGCGCAGCGCCTCGGGCGGGCTGTGGCGCTCCTGCGGGCCCATCCAGCTGACGTCATCGTTGTCCGCGCCCTCGCCCTGCTCGCCCAGGCGTGCCTGCAGCGCGGCGATGCGGGCCAGCAGCCACTCCTTGTCGTCGGCCTCGGCGGCGCGGGCATCGACGCCGGCCAGCGCCTGGGCATCGCTCAGGGCCTCGGGCGCCAGCGCATAGCGCTCGGCGGCCAGCGCGGCCAGGCGCTCGGCGGCGGTCGTGGACTCGAGCATCGCGGCGTCCCCCAAGGGCAGGATAGACCTTGTATATCGGCCGGCGGGGGCCGCACTTGAGCGGGGCGGATCGGTCGCCCCTCCCCCCGCAACACAGGGAATACCCGGCCCCGGCCGTGATCTGCGTCACAAAGCCTGCGGCGCCACCCCCGGCACATGGGGGCGCGCCGGGGGCGCAGCCTGCCTACAGTGCGGCTGCTTCGATGCACGGCCCGCCCGTGCGACCACCACAACAAGGCTTCACAAGCCAACCCGGCGCTCGGCGCGCCCCAGGGAAACACTGCCATGCAACAACACCCAGTCATCCTCGCCGCCATCGCCCTGCTCGGCTCGGCCGCAGCCCAGGCCGCCCAGACCGTGGACATCCGCTACACCGAGCAGCTCGGCGGCCTGTCGCAGGCGCTGGACCTGCAATGGAATGGCGGCGACACCTCGACCCGCGCCGGCGTGCTGGCCTTCGAGACCCGTGGCGGTGCGAGCTTCGAGGCCTTCTGCGTCGAGCTGGGCCAGTACACCTCGACCCAGTTCCGCAGCTACAGCATCGGCCAGTTCCAAGGCAGCCAGGCCAGCCTGCTGCAAGGCCTGTTCTCGTCCAGCTATGCCGCGGTGGACAGCAGCCTGGAGCGCAGCGCCTTCCAGCTGGCGATCTGGGAACTGACCCACGAAACCCGCGCCAGCAGCTTCAGCGTCACCGACAACAGCAGCCGCCAGAGCTTCAAGCTCGACAGCGACAGCAGCAACTACCGCGATCTGCGCAATCAGACCAACAGCTATCTGAACGCCGCCACCGGCTACAGCGGCCCCAGCCTCTACAGCATCGAGCGCCTCAGCAATGCCAGCGCCCAGGACCTGCTGCGCTTCAGCGCCGTCAGCGCCGTGCCCGAGCCGGGCAGCTACGCAATGCTGGCCGCCGGCCTGGGCGTGCTGGGCTTCATCGCGCGTCGCCGCCGCCCGGCGGCCTGACGAGCCTGGCCACCCCCAGCTGCTGCTGGTAACGCCCCGGCGTCAGCCCGTAGCGGCCGGCAAAGGCGCGGGTCAGATGGGCCTGGTCGGCCAGGCCCACGGCGGCGGCCACCTCGGCGCCCGGCTGGCCCAGGCCCAGCAGGCGCTTGGCCTCGATGAGGCGCAGCGCCATCAGCACCTGCTGCGGCGTCGCGTGGTGCTGGGTCTTGAAGCTGCGCAGAAAGTGAAAAGGGCTCAGGCCGGCGACGCCGGCCAGCTGCTCCAGGCTCAGGGTCTGATCCAGCGAGCTGCGCATGAAATCCAGCACCGGCGCAAAACGGGGCGCGGCCTCGGGCCGCGCCCGCCGGCCCACGCAGGCATGACGGCGCAGCGCGTCCACCAGCAGCAGCAGCCGGCTGTCGAAGGCCAGCCCATCGCCGGCCTGCCACAGCCCGGCGATCAGGCCGGCCACCTCGGCGGCGCAGGCCGCGTCGTGGGCCACGGCCGCATCGAACCACCAGTCGGGCTCGCCGCTGAGCTCGGCCAGCAGCTCGCGGTCCAGATAAGCCATGCGGTAGCCCCAGGCATCGGCGGTCTCGGCCTGGCCGGTGTGGATGTCCTCGGGATTCATCAGCATCAGCGTCGCGCGCGGCGCCAGATGCTCGGCGCCGCGCCAGCGGAAGCGGCCGACCCCGGCCGTGATCGCGCCCAGGCCGAAGGCCTCGTGGGTGTGCGGCTCGAAGCGATGGCTCAGGATGGAGGCGTGATAGAGCTCGACCCCGGCGCGGTGCGCGGGGCGGCGGTACTGCGCCTGGTCGCTGGCATGTTCGAACTGCATGGCCGCGATGATGGCAGAAGCGGCGCCATCGCGCGGCGCGGCCGGGCCACGCCGTCTCAGCGCTGGTGCGGCCGCAGGATCTGGGTATCGGCAAATCCGTCGGACGGCGGCTCGGCGCCGCGCGCCGGCGCCGCACGC
>NZ_JAQOWX010000003.1:0-101749 GCF_028462495.1 Paucibacter sp. XJ19-41 | reverse complement strand
TGAACTCCGACCAGATCGGCGCGCTGCGCACCCAGCAGGTGGCGGCCCTGTCGACCACTCAGGTCCGGGAGCTCGACAGTGCCGACCTCAACGCCCTCGGTACCGATCAGTTCAAGGCACTGACCAGTGCACAGATCGCCGCGCTGGGCACCAGCCAGGTGTCCACTCTGGAGAGCGACGACCTGCGCGCCCTCACCAGCGGCCAGCTGCGTGCCCTGTCAACCGACCAGATCGGCGCGCTGTCCACCGACAACATCCAGGCACTGCGCTCCGAGCAGGTCGGCGCCCTGAGCACGCTGCAAGTGCGTGGCCTGAGCACCGACCAGATGGCCGCGCTGGAGACCGACGACCTGCGCGCCCTGGGCACCGCCCAGATCCGTGCGCTCGACTCCGACCAGCTCGGTGCGCTGAACTCCGACCAGATCGGAGCCCTGCGCACGCAGCAAGTCGCCGCGCTGAGCACCACCCAGATCCGCGACCTCGGCAGCGCCGATCTCAACGCCCTGGGCACCGACCAGTTCAAGGCCCTCAACAGCGGTCACATCGCCGCGCTGGGCACCAGCCAGGTGTCCACACTGGAGAGCGATGACCTGCGTGCCTTGGGCTCTGCCCAGCTGCGGGCGCTGAACTCCGACCAGCTCGGTGCGCTGTCCACCGACAACATCCAGGCACTGCGCTCCGAGCAGGCCGGTGCCCTGTCCACCCAGCAGGTCCGTGGCCTCTCCACCGACCAGATCGGTGCCCTGGAGACCGATGACCTGCGCGCCCTGGGCACCGCGACCTTGCGCGCCCTCAACAGCGACCAACTGGCCGCATTGAACTCCGACCAGATCGGCGCGCTGCGCACCCAGCAGGTGGCGGCCCTGTCGACCACTCAGGTCCGGGAGCTCGACAGTGCCGACCTCAACGCCCTCGGTACCGATCAGTTCAAGGCACTGACCAGTGCACAGATCGCCGCGCTGGGCACCAGCCAGGTGTCCACTCTGGAGAGCGACGACCTGCGCGCCCTCACCAGCGGCCAGCTGCGGGCGCTGAACTCCGACCAGATCGGCGCGCTGTCCACCGACAACATTCAGGCGCTGCGCACGGATCAGCTCAGTGTGTTGAGCACAGGCCAGATCCGCGGCCTGAGCACCGATCAGGCCGCCGCGCTGGAAACCGACGACCTGCGCGCCTTGGGCACCGCGACCCTGCGCGCACTCAACAGCGACCAGCTTGGTGCCTTGAACTCCGACCAGATCGGCGCGCTGCGCACCCAGCAGGTGGCGGCACTGAGCACCCAGCAGCTGCGCGACCTCAGCAGCGATGACCTCAATGCTCTGGGCACCGACCAGTTCAAGGCACTCAACACCGGCCATATCGCCGCCTTGAGCACAACTCAGATTGCAAGCCTGGAAAGTGATGACCTGCGGGCACTGAATAGCGCACAAATCCGCGCGCTGAACTCGGACCAGATCGGTGCGCTGTCCACCGACAACATCCAGGCACTGCGCTCCGAGCAGGTCGGGGCGCTGACAACGGCGCAGATCCGTGGCTTGGAGACGGAGCAGATCGGTGCGCTGTCCACCGACAACATCCAGGCACTGCGCTCCGAGCAGGTCGGGGCGCTGACAACGGCGCAGATCCGTGGCTTGGAGACGGAGCAGATCGGTGCGCTGGAGAGCGACGATCTGAGGGCCTTGAACTCGGCCCAGCTGCGGGTGCTGAGTACCGAGCAGATCAGTGCGCTGAGCACCGACAACATCGAGGCCATGCAGACACATCAGTTCGCGGCACTGAGCTCGAACCAGATCGCCGGTTTGAGCACAGATCAGATCAAAGCCATCGAGACCCAGGATCTGGCGCAGCTGACCACCGCCTCGGTGCAAGGGCTGAGCACCGACCATATCCAGGCCTTCAGCACCGAACAGATCGCCGGCTTCGAGACCCAGGACCTGGCAGCAATGAATATGGACCAGTCGCTGGCCTTTACTTCCGACCAGAAGGGCGCGATGACTGGCGAACAACTGGGCGCGCTGTTCCTGTCTACGCCCATCATGCTGGACCTGGACGGTAACGGTATCCAGACGTTGGCGGCAGCCGACGGCGTCGAGTTCGATCTGACCGGCACCGGCCATGTGCAGCGCTGGGGCTGGGCCGGCAGTGGCGATGGTCTGCTGGTGATGGACCGTAACGGCGATGGCAGCATCAATGACGGTCGTGAGCTGTTCGGCTCCGGCACCCTGCTCGCCGACGGCCGCCGTGCCGCCGACGGCTACCACGCGATGAGCCAGGAAGACAGCAATGGCGATGGCAAGCTCAGCGCGCTGGATATCAGCTGGGCACAGCTGCAGGTCTGGGTCGATGCCAATAGCGATGGCAAGACCGATACCGGCGAGCTCAAGTCGCTGGAGGAACTGGGAGTTGGCGAGCTCAATCTGCAAGCGCAGAAGAGTGCGGAGATCGACAACGGCAACTTCATCGGCCTGGTGTCTGACTACAAGACCACCGATGGGCATACGATGGCCATGGCTGACGTCTGGTTCGCCAAGGACCGGACGCCGAGTGTCAGCCTCGGTGATGTCCTGACCGGCCCGAGCGGCAATCTGCTGGACGGCCCGGCAGCCACCACCGGGCTTTCGGTGGCCGGACAGGGTTCTGCAGCCTTGAATCCCTTGGCCAAACCGCTCGCCGATGACGATGAGAACCGCCTGCCGCCCCTGATCTGATCGCAGCCCGGCAGCGCTCCCGCTGTCGGCCGCAGGCCCCATCCGGTCGGTTCGCCGGGTGGGGCCTCCTCATTGCTGCCGAATGCGCTGCCCCAGACCAACGCCGTGAACGAATACCACCTCCATCCCCGCGCCGATGGGCAGCCGGTGAGCTGTGGAGGGCAATCCGGCTCGCTCACGTGGACGGGGGACTCAGAGCGCTGATCGATCAGACGCAGGCCCTGAGCTCCACAATCAAGCGGTCAACCTGTGCATGGCGAAAGACCGGCCACAGGGGCAGGCTCAGCAGCACCTCCTGATGCATGGCCTCGGCAATTGGAGGGTCGCCCGGGTCTGAGACCAGCTCGGCATAGACGGGCTGCGTAGGAGGCAGCACCGGGTAGTGGATCAAGGGGCCCAAGCCCAGTTCGGCCAGGCGTTTCTGCGGGGTGTCCCGCACCGGGTGGCAGATCACGAAGAGGTGCCGGGCGGGCCTGCGGCACCTGCGACAGTTGCAGGGCAGCGCCGGTCAGGCCATCAAGCCCGGAACTGATGCCTTGAGCTCATCGTCGTGATACTTGATGCGGGAGCCGTCCCGGATTCGGCTGCCTGCGCCGACGCGGGCGGTCTCGACCCGCGCGTGGGAAGGAACGAACAAGGACGCTTGCCGAGCAAGTCGCCCATGAATTTTTCGGGCTTCAACCGCCACGGCCGCCTTGGCTTCAGCGTAGTGGCGTCAGCACACCACGGCCCATAGACCACAGCAAGGCCACCGCCTGCTGGCCATCTACAAGCGCATTGACCTGGGCTACCCGCAGCGAGTAGTAGTCGGCTTCAGCGCCCATCACATCGAATAGGGAACGCCGGCCCAACTGCTGCCACTGCTGCAGGGTCGATGCGCGCACCCTCTCGCTGTTGCGCAGGATGTCGACAATCAAACGCGCCCGGTCGAAGGAGGACACTGCGGCCTCATGCATGTCGACCATGCGGTAACGGCGCGCCTCCAGTTGATCCTCACGCTGCAGGCGCACAGCCTCGGCACGCTTTCGGGCAGCGCTGATGCTGTGCTCGGCACCGGCGTTGTAGATCGGGATGTTGACGCTGACGCCGGCCACGAACTCGGCACTCTTACTGGGGCCAACCTTGCCGGCCGTGGCGGTGCCGCCCATCAGCAGGTTGACCTGAGGCTTGTAGCTGGCTACGACAGACTCCGCATAGCTGGATTGGGCGCGGGCCTGGGCCTCCATCTGGGCCAGCTCCGGCGCAAGCTCGGCATCGCGCTGCATCTCGGGCAGCTCGGGCACCTGGGTCAGCAAGGCCGAGTAGCTGGCACTGGGCGGCAGCTGTTCACCGACGAAGCGGCGCAGCCGCGACTCGACCTGGCGCAGCACGCTGAGGGTTTGCACCACCGCAAGTTCTGCCTGCTGCTGGTTCTTCTGCGCCTGCACCAGTTCGCTGGCGCGGCCGCGGTCGGCCTGGACGATGGTGTCGAGAGCCTCGACCAGGCAGGCCATCTTGCGCACGTACTGGCCGTAGACCTGGGCCTGCAGCTGGTAGCGGCTGCGATCCATGGCCAGCGAAACTGTCTGGAGCGCCAGCTGCTGCTCGGCACTGATCAGGCCATGACGGGCCGCTTCGGCCAGTTGGCTGCGCCAGTTCGCCAGCTGAGCATTGCGGCCAGAGTCATACAAGGGCGCGCTGACGCTCAGATTGGCACTGCCCTGAAGGCCCGACTGGCCGGGAAATCCCTCGGTCTTGTTGCCCGTCTGGGCCAGCGTGCCGCCCAGATTGACCTGGGGTATGCGCGCGGCCTTGGCCTCTTCCCACTCGGAGCGGGCGGCCTGAGCCAGCAAGTTGGCCGCGCCCAGGCCCTGGCTGCGCTGCTGGGCGAGCTCGACCAACTGCTGCAGCTGGCTGCGCGGGTCGGCGCTGCTGGTCTCGAAGTTCAGCGCCCCGCGTCCCAGCGTGGTTGGCAGCACATCCTCTTCGCCGCAGCGGCTTTGCCTGGGTTCGGCCGCGGCGACGGCCGCCGGCGCAGGGGCCGCCTTCTTGGCACGGCTCCTGGTCTGGGCCAGCAGTGGATCGGGCGCCATCAGCGCCAGCGAAAGCGGCAGGATCAAGACCCGGCGCAGGCCCTGGCGCGAGACGGCGAGCAGTGTTTTCAGCATAGGCCCTACTGGATCATGCCTGGGGCCGCTGCAATGCGCCGAACAAAGGCGCTGCCAGGGTGTAAATCGATCTCAGCGCTCGCGCATCGCTTCCTGGGTCTTGAGCATGGGCCTGAGCAGGAAGCTCAGTACCGAACGCTCGCCGGTCTTGATCTCGACCGAAGCATTCATGCCCGGAATGACCTCGACCGCCTCGCCCCTGTAGCGCAGGGTGCTGCGCTCGGCGCGGACCAGGGCGCGGTAGTAGCGGCCGTCGCCCCCCTTGTCGGCATCGCCCAGCGCATCGGGGCTGATGTACTCGACCTTGCCTTGCAGGCCGCCAAACACGTTGTAGTCGAAGCCCGCAACCTTGATCGTGGCCTTCTGGCCGACCCGCAGATAGCCGATCTCGGCCGGCTTGATGCGGGTCTCGACGAGGATGCGCTCGGTCAGTGGCACGATCTCCATGATGGGTGCACCGGTCGTGATGACGCCGCCCAGGGTGTTGGCGCGGATGTTCTTGACCAGACCATCGACCGGGGAGCTCAGCACCGTGCGGGTCAGCGCATCCTGCCGGACCACCATCTGCTCCTGTTGCTGGGCCAGCTCATTGCGCAACTTAACCAGCTCGGCGCTGGCCTCTTGGCGAAACCGGCTTACTCGCTCGCTGCGCTGCAGTTGCAGCTCGTTGACCTGGCGCGACAGCCGCATCACCTCCACATCCGACATGAGCCCCTTGGCCGCCATGCTCTGCGCGATGCGCATCTCGCGCCCCAGCAGCGCGGCGCTGCGTCCGATGCTGGCCACGGCCTCCTCCAGCAGGCGCTGGCGCGCCTCGAAGGACTCGGTCTCGGCCTCCATCAAAGCCTTGTGATCGTGCAGCTCGGCGGGGAACTGCAGCGGCCGCCCGGCGGCCTCGGCCGCCAGCCGTGCAATCGTTGCCTGTAAGGCCAGGCGCTTGACATGGCCCTCGTTCTGCTGCGCCTCGACCCGAGTCGGATCCAGGCGGACCAGCACCTGTCCCCGGCTTACCCGGTCGCCCTCACGCACCAGCAGCTCGCGCAGGATGCCGACCTCGGCACTGGCAATCACCTGCTCGCGCGCGTCGGGCACGATGCGGCCATCGTTGCGGCTGATCTGCTCGACCTCGGCCAGCGCCGACCAGACGATGGCCACCAGCACCGCCGCCAGCAGCAGGTACAGCACCCAGGTCACGCGCGGCAGCGGCTCATCCACCTGGGCCGCGGCCAGCGCGCTCATGAACATGCCCTCGTCGCGAGATGCGCTCATTCCAGCCATCCCCTCATACCGAAGCCGAACGCTGAACCGGCTGGGCACTCGGATGCATGTGCAGGTTCGAGCCCTCCCCGGCCGGTGCGGGACGTATGCCGGACAGAGCCGCCAGCACCTGGTCGCGTGGTCCGTCCAGCACCAACTTGCCGGCATCCATCACGACCACCCGAGAGACCAGCTCCAGCACGGCCGGCCTGTGCGTCACCACCACCAAGGTGCACTCGGGCGCCGCATCGCGCAGCTGGCGCAGAAAGGCCACCTCGGACTGGGCGTCCATTGAGCTGGTCGGTTCGTCCATCAGCAAGACCTGGGGTTTGGTCACCAGGCTGCGCGCCAGCGCCACCAGCTGGCGCTGGCCACCCGATAACAGACCGCCCATCTCGCCGACCGGCAGGTCCCAGCCCAGCGGATGGCCGGCGATCACGCGGTCCAGCCCGGTCAGCCGCGCCACCTCGACCAGGCGCGCCGCATCCAGATGGGCCCGGCCCATCAGCACGTTGTCGCGCAGAGTGCCGTGAAAGAGCCGCGGCTCCTGGGGGACGAAACCGACCCGGGCGCGGAACTCGGCCGGGTCGATCTGGCGCAGATCAATGCCGTCGACCTCCACCATGCCCTCGGTCGGCTGGTACAGCCCGGCCAGCAGGCGCAGCACGGTGGACTTGCCGCTGCCGATGCGGCCCAGCACAGCCACCCGCTCACCAGCCTTCAGACGCAGATTGACGCCCTTGAGCACCTTGGGCGCATTGCCCTCGCCACTCATCGGATAGGCAAAACCGACATCCTGCAGACCCATGTTGCCGCTGATGCCATTGAGCGGCACGTAGTTGCGATCGGCGCTGCGCTCGGTGGGCTTGGCCATCAGCTGGTTCAGCGAAATCAGCGCCGCATGCGCGCCCTGGTAACGAGAGGCCAGACTCACGACACTGCCCAGTGGCGCGATCGCGCGGCCGGCGAACATCACCGCGCCGATCAGCGCGCCGGCACTGATGCTGCCGGCCTCGATCAGATAGACGCCCCAGACCAGCATGACCAGGGTGATCGCCTGCTGCAGGGACGAGGAGAGATTGCTGCTCCAGCTGTGCATGCTGCGGGTGCGCATGCCGGCCTCGGCCGCCACGGCATTGCTGGTTTCATAGCGGCGTATGAAGCGCCCCTCGGCACCCGAGGTCTTCAGGTCCTCGAGTCCCTCGATCGCCTCGACCAAGGTGCCCTGCAAGTCAGCCATCTCGGTCATATTGGCTCGCACCGCACGTCGCATGCGGCCCTGAATAGCCCATGTCATGCACAGGATCAGCGGAATCGCGATCACCAGCACCCAGCCCAAAGGCCCGCCGATCACAAAAGCCATCGTGACGAACAGGATGATGAAGGGCAGATCCGACACCACCGACATGCTGGCGGAGGCGAAGAAGTCGCGCACCACCTCGATCTGCGCGAGGGTATGGGCGTAAGAGCCGGCCGACTCGGGCTTGTGCTCCATGCGCACGCCGAGGGTCTGGCGAAACAGCTTGGAGCCGATGATCAGATCGGCCTTGCGTCCGGCGATATCAATCAAGTGGGAGCGCAGCTGCTTGGCGAAGAGATCGAATAGCAGCGCCAGCGTAGCGCCGACAGCCAGGGTCCACAGGGTGACGAAGCTCTGGTTCGGGATCACCTTGTCGTAGATCACCATGGTCACCAAGCCGGACACCAGCATCAGCACATTGCTGAGCAAGGCCGCTACCATGGCCGCACGATAGTAGGGAATGAAGCGCCGCAGCGTGCCCCACAGCCAGTGGCTGCCCTCGGCGCGCAGCAGCGGCTCGCCGCGCCCCTGGGCGGAGCCGGCCTGCGATACCTCGGGCAGGGTGACCAGGAGCACGAAGCCAGTGAACTCGCTCTCCAGCTCGGCCAGTGAAGCACGGCAGACGTTGGCGTCGGCGCCGGGGAACACCACGTCATAGGTGGCCTGCCCTTCCTCGGCAGCCTCGTGGCGGGCCACCAGCACGCAGGCGTCACCGCCGTTGAGCAGCAGCACGGCCGGCAACAGCAGCGGGCGGATATCGGAGATCTTCTTGCGCGACAGGCCGGCGTTGTAGCCGGCCTCGCGCATCACCCGCAAGGCCTGGTCAGGCCCCAGGGCGCCCTCGGTCGGCATGCCAGCCCGCAAGGACTCGGCGGAGCGGGCCCGGCCGTGGTGCCGGGTCAGCCAGACCAGGGCATGCAGCAGGGGATCGCCGATGTCCGGCCCGGCCTCGGCCTCCCAGTCGCGCGGCTCCTCGACCGGCGCGGGCGCAGAGCCGTCCGCCGCCAGGTACAGCCCCGGCGGTCCGGACGGCTTGCCTGCGCCGTCGAAGAAGGGATCGTGCTTTTTCTGCGTCACCGCGTTCTTTCAGGCTGGCGCTTGGGGAGTGCCAGGGCTCCGAACTTGTCCTCCAGCTCGCGCACCATGCCGGGAATGTCGAACAGCGTCGAGGCCCGGCCATGCTCGCTCAGATAGCGCTTGTACGAGGCCGAGCGTGCCGGGTTCTGGCCGATCTGCACCGCCCGCTGCTCGTACTCCTGCAAAGAATAGGTCACCAGGTCCGGCAATCCCACATGGGTCAGCAGACTGCCGCACCTGCGCGAGATATAGCTGCGGCCCGAGCGGGTCAGGATGGGCGCGCCCATCCACAGGCAATCGCTGGCCATCGTGCCGGCGGTGGAGGGGAAGGTGTCCAGCACCAGATCGGCCAGCACGAAGCGGGCCAGATACTCGGGCGGCGCCACCCGCGGCGCGAAGATCAGCCGTTCGGCCGCCACCCCATGGGCGGCCGCGGTGGCCAGCATATTCGCCTTGGCCCATTCGTTGTCGGCCAGCAACCACAGCACGCTGCCGCTGACCTGCTGCAGTATGCGCATCCAGGCCGCGAACATCTCTTCGTTGAACTTGTGATTGTTGTTGAAGGAGCAGAAGACGAAGGCCTCCTCGGGCAGCTGGTACTGCGCACGGCTGGGCGTTGGGCCCACCTCGCGCTGGCGGTCGCTGACCTGATAGCAGTGCTCCAGCGTGATGGGACGCTCGGTACAGAAGCTCAGGTACTCCGGCGGCATCACGAAACGGTCGGCGATGATCCAATCCACGCCAGGCAGCGCCGAGGTGGCCGGCAGGCCCAGATAGCTCACCTGCACCGGCGCTGGTCGGTAGGCCAGGATGTTGGGGCGGGCCCCGCTGGTCAGGCCCTGCAAATCCACCAGCACGTCGATACCTTGCTGGGCGATCAGGCGAGCAGCCGCTTCGTCCTCGAGATCGCCGATGCGATGCACCCGGTCCATCGCACCAAGAATGCGCCGGCGCTGGGCCGAACCGTCCTCGCGGCTCCAGCAGAAGGCATGGACCTCGACGCGCTCGCGGTCATGCAGCTCGAACAGCTCGGGGGTCAGCAGGCCCACCGCATGCATGCACAGATCGCCGGACAGATAGCCGATCTTCAGCCGGCCCTGCCGCGGGCCGGCGGCGTGCAGCTGGTGATAGGGCTTGCCCTTGTATTTGTTGACCTTCTCGAGCACAAAGCGCTGCGAGGTCATCAGTTGCAGCACCGGGTCGTCGCTGATGCTGAGCATGGCCAGCAGCGAGGTGCTGCACAGCAGCTGGTTGTGCGTGACCTCGCCGACCGGCTGGTAGATCGGCCATTCGCACTGCTTCTGGCGGATGTGCACATAGTGCTGCATCACATCGCTCTGCTCGGGCTTGAGCTCCAGGCTGCGCCGCATCCAGGACTGCGATTCGGCAAAGCGCTTTTGCAGCTCCAGCAGCCGGGCCAGATTGTTCATCGCATGCAGGCGCAGCTCCAGCGGGTCGCCGCCGATGCTGTCCAGGCCGTGGACGCTCTCGGCCACGGCCTGCCAGGCGGCGAGCGCCTCGGCCACGCGGCCCAGGTGCTCCAGCTGGTGGCCCAGGTTCAGGCGCGCCTGGGCGAAATCCGGTTTGAGCGCCAGCGCCTGTCGGTAGAGTTGCTCGGCCTCGGCATGGCGTCGCAGATTGCCCAGCAAGGTGCCGCAGTTGTAGCAGGCGACCGTGCGCAGCGGGGAGTCGGACGCGGCAATCCAGGCCAGGTACAGCGCCGCAGCGGCATCGGCCAGGCCCAGCGCCTGCCAGCGGCCTGCCTCGCCCATCAGCTCGGGCAGGCCGATCGCTGCCGTGCTGGCTTGCGCCAGCGCCTGCTGCCAGGCGGCGGCGTGCGCATCGGGAACGGCGAGCGTCTGGAGACTGGGCTGTGACATGTCCATGGCAAGAAGCCGTCATTCGACGGCGCAGAACGGGTTCGCCTTGATCGTAGAGGCTGCCCCCGGCCGACAGCCCAGGATTAAGCGCGCATTTCACCGCCAAATCCGGCGGCTGTGCCCCAGCGCCGCCCCGGCGGACGGGGCGACGGCGAGGATCTGGGGCCACAAAGCCCGGGTTTTCGAGGTTTCCTAGCGCCCGGGCATGACCAGAATCTGCAGCGTGCCACCCGGAGGGGGAAAGGCGCCGTCCGCTGATGAAAACAAGATCAAGCCATGCTGAACAAGCTCTTACCGCGTTGGAAGCAGTCCCGGTCCAGATCGTCCCAGCCGCCATCCGAGCCCAGCACCGTCCGTGGTGCGGCCGTCCATCCGCCCGGCCAGCGCCCCGACGACTCGCTGCTGCAAAGCCTGCTGCGCTGGCTGCCGCGCGAGGCCGAGCCCTGGGGCGACACCCCGGCGCAGGCGCGGGCCCGCTGCGCCCAGCTGCTGCCGCAGCTGCGCGCCGATTTCGAGGCCTCGCTGTGCGATGTGCCAGCCGCCGATGAGTTGCGGCGCAGCATCAAGCGCGGCCGCAGTCTCGATGATTTCTGGCATCTGCGCGGCTGGCTCTACACCGAGGTGGCCCGCGCGCTGAGCCAGCGCGAGGCCGAGCTGCGGCTGGCCCATATCAACCGCCATTTCACCGATCCACTGGACGCCTTCTTCTTCAGCGGCCCGAACCGGCGGCAGTGAGGGCGGCGCCGGCTCAGCGGTTCAGCGCCCCAGATAATCCATCTTGCCCAGGCTGACGCCGGCATGGCGCAGCAGCGCGTAGGTGGTGGTCAGGTGGAAATTGAAATTGGGCAGTGCGAAATGGCGCAGATAGTCCTCGCCATTGAAGCGGTGCGGCTCGCCAGCGCGGGTCGGGATCTCGATCGCGCGCTCCTCGCTGCCGTCCACCAGGGCCGCCGGCACCGAATTCACATAGGCGATGGTCTTGCGGATGCGCTCGATCAGCTCGTCCAGCGTCGCTTCCGTGTCTTCCCCTTTGGGCGCTTGCGGGCCTGACAACCGCGCGATGCAGCCCATGGCGGCGTCGCTGGCGGTCTGGATCTGGCGCGGCAGCGGCAACATATCCGGCGCCAGGCGCAGCGTCATATAGACGCTGGTGTCGAACTTCTTGGCCTCGGCATGGGCTTTGGCGGCTTCAAGCCAGTTCAGCGCGTTGCCAAACATGCGGGTAAAAACCGACGCGCTGGCCGAATGCATCGAAATCGTCATCAGGGGCTCCATGTATCAGGGGTGGCGCGATCGTAACGATTTGGCTCATTCGCTGCAGAGCGGCCGGAGATGCCCGCAAGCCGGGGCAAAATGGGGGCCAGCACACCATGAATATCATCATCCTCGACGACTACCAGGACGCGGTGCGCAAGCTGCGCTGCGCCGCCAAGCTGGACCCGCTGAACGCCAAGGTCTTCACCAACACCGTCAAGGGCATTGGCCAGTTGGCCATCCGCCTGCGCGACGCCGAGGTGCTGGTGCTGATCCGCGAACGCACCCATTTCCCGCGACAGCTGCTCGAGAAGCTGCCCAAGCTCAAGCTGATCGCGCAGACCGGCCGGGTCGGCACCCATATCGATGTCGAGGCCTGCACCCGGCTGGGCATCGCGGTGGCCGAAGGCGTCGGCTCACCGATCGCACCGGCCGAGCTGACCTGGGCCCTGATCATGGCCTCGATGCGGCGTCTGCCGCAGTACATCGGCAATCTCAAGCACGGCGCCTGGCAGCAGTCGGGCCTGAAGAGCGGCTCGATGCCGCCGAACTTCGCGCTGGGCATGGTGCTGCGCGGCAGGACACTGGGCATCTGGGGCTACGGCAAGATCGGCCAGCTGCTGGCCGGCTACGGCCGCGCCTTCGGTATGCAGGTGCAGGTCTGGGGCAGCGAGGCCTCACGGGCCAAGGCGGTGGCCGACGGCTATCTGGCGGCCGAGAGCCGCGAGGCCTTCTTCGAGAGCAGCGATGTGCTGAGCCTGCACCTGCGTCTGTCCGATACCACCCGCAGTCTGGTCAAGCCCGAGGACCTGGCCCGCATGAAGCCGACCGCCCTGCTCGTCAACACCTCGCGCGCCGAGCTGGTGGCCGATGGCGCGCTGGTCTCGGCACTGAACCGCGGCCGGCCCGGCATGGCGGCGGTCGATGTGTTCGAGAGCGAGCCGCCGCTACAGGGACATCCCCTGATGCGGCTGGAGAACGCGGTCTGCACCCCCCATATCGGCTATGTCGAACAGGACAGCTACGAAATGTATTTCGATGCCGCCTTCGACAATGTGCTGAACTTCATCAAGGGCACACCCAGCAACCTGGTCAACCCGGACGCGCTCAAGGTCAAGCGGTGAGCCCAGCGACGCAGCCGGCCTCGCTGGGCGTGCTGTTCTGGGCTTTCAACCGCTTGGCGCTGCAGGGCTTCGGCGGTGTGCTGGCGGTGGCGCAGCGCGAGCTGGTCGAACGCCTGGGCTGGCTCAGCCGCGAGGACTTTGTCGAGATGTTGTCCATCGCCCAGGTGCTGCCCGGCCCCAATGTGGTCAATCTCGCGCTGATGATAGGCGACCGCTTCTTCGGCCTGCGCGGCGCACTGACGGCGCTGGCCGGCATGCTGCTGTTCCCCTCGGTCATCGTGCTGGGCCTGGCTTCGATCTCCGACGCGCTGCTGCAGCACCAGACCATGGCCGGTGCGCTGCGCGGCATGGGCGCGGTGGCGGCCGGCCTGATCATCGCCACCGGAATGAAGCTGCTGCCTTCGCTCAAGCGCAATCCGGTCGGCCGCGCCTGGGCCCTGTTGCTGGCGCTGGCCGCCTTTGGCGCCATCGCGCTGGCGCGCACACCGCTGATCTGGGTGGTGCTGGGCCTGGGCGGCATCGGCATGGGCCTGGCCTGGCGGCGGCTGTCGCGGGGCGATGGGGATGAACGGGCATGAGCGAGCTGAGCCTGGCCCAGTTCGGTGGCTTGTTCTTGCACTTCCTGATGCTGTCGCTGCTGTCCATCGGCGGGGCGATCACGACCGCGCCCGAGATGCATCGCTACCTGGTGGGCCAACAGGGCTGGCTCAGCGACACCCAGTTCACCAGCTCGATTGCGCTGGCCCAGGCCGCGCCGGGGCCCAACATCCTGTTTGTCGCGGTGCTGGGCTGGAATGTGGCCGGCCCGCTGGGTGCGCTGGCGACGATGGCCGGCATCATGCTGCCCTCCACCACCCTGGTGCTGGCCGCCACCCGCTGGGCCCGCGAACACCGGCACACGGTGGGCGTGCGGGCCTTCACCGCCGGCATGGCGCCGCTGACGCTGGGCCTTTTGATCGCCACCGGCTGGCTGCTGGCCGTGCCCTATGTGCGCGATCCCGAGCACCGGGTGGCCACGCTGGCCGTCATCGCGCTGACCGTGCTGCTGACCGTCAAGACCCGCATCAGCCTGGTCTGGCTGGTGCTGGGCGGCGGGGTGCTGGGGGCGCTGGGGATCGTCTGATCAGGCTTCCTTGGTGCCAAAAATCTTGTCGCCGGCATCACCCAGGCCCGGGATGATGTAGCCCTGCTCGTTCAGATGGCTGTCGATCGCGGCGGTCCAGCAGCGCACATCGGGATGGGCCTTGGTCAGCGCGGCAATGCCCTCGGGCGCGGCCACCAGCACCAGGGCGCGGATGTCCTTGGCACCGCGACGCTTGAGCAGGTCGATGGTCGCGATCATCGAGCCGGCGGTGGCCAGCATCGGATCGACGATCAGCGCGGTGCGCTCATCGAGCTGGCCGACGAACTTCTCGAAATAATGCACCGGCTGCAGGGTTTCATGGTCGCGGGCCAGGCCGACGACGCTGATCTTGGCGTTCGGGATCATGTCCAGCACGCCGTCCAGCATGCCCAGGCCGGCCCGCAGAATCGGCACCACGGTGACCTTGCGGCCGGCAATCTGGTCGATCTCGACCGGGCCGCACCAGCCCTCTATCGTCGTCTTCTCCAGCGGGAAATCGGCCGTCGCCTCATAGGCCAGGAGGCGCGCGACCTCGCCGGTCAGCTCGCGGAACTTCTTCGTCGAGGTATCACCCTCGCGCATCAGGCCGATCTTGTGTTTGATCAGGGGGTGGTGGACTTCGATGACGGACATGGCGCTGCTACTTTCGTTGAATGGTCCGATTATCCGCGCTGGCGCAGCGCCTCATACAGGCAGACACCAGCCGCCACCGAGACATTCAGGCTCTCGACCGCGCCCTTCATCGGGATACGCACCAGCTCGTCGCAGGTCTTGGCGGTCAGCTGGCGCAGGCCGTCGCCCTCGGCGCCCAGTACCAGGGCCACCGGTCGCTTCAGGTCGATGTCGTAGATCGACTTCTCGGCCTGGTCCGAGGTGCCGATGATCCAGACATCGCGTTCCTTGAGCTCGTTGAGCGAGCGGGCCAGATTCGTGACCATCAGATAGGGCACGGTCTCGGCCGCGCCGCTGGCCACCTTGGCCACCGTCGCGTTGAGGCCGACCGCATGGTCCTTGGGTGCCAGCACCGCGTGCGCGCCGGCGCCGTCGGCCACGCGCAGGCAGGCGCCCAGGTTGTGCGGATCGGTGACGCCGTCCAGCACCAGCAGCAGCGGCACGACCTCGGCGGCTTCCAAGCCTTCCATCACCTCGTCCAGCGAATGCAGCATCGCCAGCGCGGTGACGCGGGCGACCACGCCCTGGTGGCGGCTGGAACCGGCCAGCTTGGACAGGCGCTCGTCGTCGCTGTCGACGATCTTCAGGCCCGCCTCCTTGGCGCGCTCGACGAACTGGCGCATGCGCTGATCGCGCCGCGTCGCGTCGACATGGACTTCGCTGATTGACTTGGGATGCGTCTTCAGGCGCACGGTTACGGCATGAAAGCCGAACAGAATCTTGTTGCTGGTGCTCATGCCGCCATGGTAACTGCCATCAGCAGGCCGATCAGCAGCGGCTGGTGCAGCATGTAGAAACTCAGCGACCAGCGCCCCAAGGCCGCCAGCGGTGCCAGCACGGCCGGCAGCGCGCCCTGCAACAGGGCCGGCCGCCAGCGCCCTAGCGCGCAGCCCCACAGCATCACGCCGATCCAGGGCAGCAGCGGCACATAGTCCTCGGTGAAGGGCTTGGCGGTGACCAGACCGACCCAGTTCGTCCAGCGGCTGTCGAACACCGGGTGCTGCCAGAGCAGCGGCGCGGCCAGCGCCAGCAGGCCCAGGCCGAAGAGCGCGGCCGGCGGCAGACGCGGCGCCAGCAGCCGCAGGATTAATAACATCAACGCCATGGCGTGCAGCACGCCGAAGCTGATGAAGCTGCGCGGGAACATCAGCCAGGAGCCGGCCGAAACCAGCAGCGCGCAGCCCGCCACCTGGGCCCAGCGGCGCCAGAAACGCGGCCAGCGCTGGCCCTGGGCCAGCGCCACCGACTGGCCCAGCCCGGCGCAGAACAGGAACAGGCTGACAATGGCCGTGCGCTGCCAGGTCCAGAACGGGTCATGCTTGAAATCGGCCGCGATCAGCCCGAAATGATCGAGATCGAAACAGAAGTGAAAGATCGCCATCCAGACGACGGCGGCGCCGCGCAGCGCGTCCAGGCGTTCATAGCGGAGGGCGGGGTCAGGTCTTATCATCAGCGCCGCAGTCTAACGACAAGCCAGCCATGCACCGTCTTCTTCTGACCACCCTGCTCGCCGCGCTGAGCCTCGGCGCCGCCCAGGCCCAGCAGCCTCGCGAGGTCCAGCCGCGCGGCCCGCTGCAGGCAGCCGAGCTCAACCACATCAATGTCTTCAAGAAGGTCGCGCCCTCGGTGGTCCACATCACCACGCTGGGCCTGAGCCGCGATATGTTCTCGATGAATGTCTCCGAGGTGCCGCGCGGCACCGGCAGCGGCTTCATCTGGGACGAGCAAGGCCATATCGTCACCAACTTCCATGTGATCCAGGGCGCCAATGCGGCCCGCATCACGCTCAATGACCAGAGCAGCTACGACGCCGAGCTGGTCGGCGCCTTCGAGGACCGCGACCTGGCCGTGCTGCGCATCAAGGCGCCGCGCGACAAGCTGCCGCCGATCCCGATGGGCGCCAGCCGCGACCTGCTGGTGGGCCAGCAGGTCTATGCGATCGGCAATCCCTTCGGCCTGGACCAGACGCTGACCACCGGCATCGTCTCGGCGCTGAACCGCGAGATCGAATCGGTGACACGGCGCAGCATCCGCGGCGCGATCCAGACCGACGCGGCCATCAACCCCGGCAACTCCGGCGGCCCGCTGCTGGACTCGGCCGGCCGCCTGATCGGTGTCAACACCTCGATCTACAGCCCCAGCGGCGCCAGCGCCGGCATCGGCTTCGCGATTCCGGTCGACGAGGTCAACCGCGTCGTGCCGCGCCTGATCAAGGACGGCCGCTTCATCCGCCCGGCCCTGGGCGTCAGCGCGGCGCCCGAGAACCTGCACCGCGCGCTGAAGCTGCCCAAGGGCGTGGCGCTGCTGCGCGTCGCGCCGGGCAGCCCGGCGGCCAAGGCCGGGCTGCAGGCCTTTGCCCGGGCGCGCGACGGCAGCCTGGTCCAGGGCGATGTGATCACCGCGGTCGGCGAGGTCGCGGTGGCCGATCTCGACGACATGCTCAGCGAGCTGGAGCGCCGCCAGAGCGGCGACACGGTGCGGCTGACGGTCTGGCGCGGCGGCAAGACCCGGGTGCTCAGCGTCGTGCTGGGCAGCTCAGACTGACAGGGCCGCATCGATAGACCGCAGGACCTGGGCGACCTCCAGCGGCTTGGTCAGATAGCCGGAGGCGCCGGCGGCCAGCGCGGCCTCGCGGCGCGCCGGCGTCGCATCGGCCGAGATCACCAGCACCGGCAGACCGGCCAGTTCGCCGCGCTGGCGCAGCCAGTCCAGCAGCTCCAACGCCGAGCCGTCGGGCAGATGCATGTCCAGCAGCAGCAGGGTCGGCCGGCGCTCGGCCAGCTCGCGCCGCGCCTCGGCCAGATCGGCGGCCAGCCGCAGCCTCAGCCCCGGCCGCAGCGCCAGCAACTCGCGCATCAGGCCGGCGTTGACCGCGTTGTCCTCCACATAGAGCAGATCGGCGCTCTGCCCGGACGGCACTGCAGCGCTGAGCAGCGGCAGCGGCCCGAGCTCGGCCGTCTCGGCCAGCGGCAGCCAGAGCGTGAACACCGTGCCCTGCCCGGCCCGGCTGCTGACCGTCAGTCTGCCCTGCATCAGCTGCAGCAGCCGCTGCGTGATCACCAGGCCGATGCCGGTGCCGGGCACCGCCGTGCCCTCCAGCCCGAGTCGATCGAAAGGCCGGAACAGGCGGGCCAGCTGAGCCTCGTCCATGCCGCGGCCATCGTCGCGCACCGCCAGGCCCAGCCAGCCGGGCTCGCCCGGCTCCAGGCTCAGCCAGACCGAGCCGCCGGCGTGGCCGTACTTGATCGCATTGCTGAGCAGATTCAGCAGCACCTGCTGCAGCCGCGTCTTGTCGGCGCGCACGTGGGCCGCGCCGACCAGGTTCGCATGCAGGCTGACGCCGGCGGCCTCGGCCTGCGGGGCCACCAGGCGCAGCGCCGCCTCGGCGGCCTCGCCCAGATCCACCGTCTCCAGGCTCAGCTGCAGACCGCCGCTCTCGATGCGCGAGAGGTCCAGCACATCGTCGATCAGATGCACCAGATGCCAGCCGGCCGTCTCGATGCGGCGCAGCCGTTCCTGCTGGGCCGGCGTCAGCGCCTCCAGCGCCAGCAGCTGTGCATAGCCGAGGATGGCATTCATCGGGGTGCGCAGCTCATGGCTGACGCGCGACAAAAACTCGCTCTTGGCCTGGCTGGCCGCCTCGGCGCCGCGTCGCGCCAGCTCCAGCTCGGCAGCGCGCAGACGCTCGGTCTGGTCGATCGCGACCGCCAGAAAGCCGCTGGCCCGGCCGGCGCCGTCATGCAGGGCCGTGACCGACAGCGAAACCCGCAGCACCGAGCCGTCGGCACGACGGTAACTCCAGTCGCCGAACTCGAAGCGGCCGGCCCGGGCCGCCGCCAGCAAGGCCTCGAAGGCCTGCGCCGGGCTGTCGGCCGGTGTACCGAGCTCGGCCGCGCGGGCCATCACCTCGTCGCCCTCATGCAGGCATAGCGCGCTGCGCAGCCCCACCATCTGCGCCGCCTGATAGCCCAGCATCTTCTCGGCACCACGATTGAAGAGCCGGAACACGCCCCGCTCGTCCACCGACATCACCGCCACCTCGGTGGCCGCGTCCAGCACCGCCTGCAGATCCAGCTGAGCCCGCTTGGCGCGCTGCTCCTGCTCCTGCAGCCGGTCCATCAGCGCGCGCAAGCGCTCCCACAAGGCATAGACCTCCTCGCTGCCCAGATCGCCCGAGGCCTCACCGCCCTGCCCGGCCACCACCGCGTCGGCCAGCGCGACGATGCGGCGATAGCGCGCCGCCTCGCGGTCCGCCAGCCGCAAGGCGGCCCAGACCGCCAAGGCCAGCGACAAGCTCAGCACCACGGCGGCCAGACCGAGCAGGCGCAAGACCGGCCGGTACAGCCGCGCCTGCGGATGGGCCACCAGCACCTGCCAGCCCGAGTCGGCGGCCGGCGCGATCGCGGCCAGCCAACGCTGGCCGGCCAGCTCGAGTTCGCCGCTGCCGGGCCGGCCGTCCAGCGCCGCGCGCACCAGCGGCAGATTCACCAGGCTCTCCTGCCAGTCGGCCAGCTGCTGCTGCGGGTGGACGATGACGCGGCCGCGGCCGTCCAGCACGATGACGATGGCGTCGTCGGCGCGCGCCAGCAGGGCCAGGTCCTTGGAGAGGCCGCCCAGCGCCAGCTCGCCAACCAGCAGGCGCGTGCCGGCACGAGCCGCCAGCACGGCCGTGACACGGCCGGTCAGCGGCGACAAAAAGGTGTCGGACCAGACCGCATGATCGGCGGTGTGCGCACGCTCGAAGAACGGCCGCTGCGACACATCCATGCCGACCAGATCGCTGGCCTGCACGCCGGCGCTGGGCCGCACCTGGGCCTCCTCGATCAGGCCCTGGTAATCGACGCAGTAGACCGCCTCGAACTCCTGGGTCAGATCCAATGCCGGGCCCAGCATGGCCTTGTCGCAGGACCGGGCCGTATCGGCGCGCAGCAGCGCGGCCAGCAGCAGCATGCCGCGCTGCGGCGCGGCCAGCTGGCTGGCGATGCGGCTGCGGGTCTGCATGGCCAGATGCTCGTTCTCCTGCGCCATCGCCCGCACCGCCTCGGGCAGGGTCAGGGCCCCCCACAGCACGGCGAACGCCACCAGCGGCAGCAGGGCCGCGACGATGAATTGCCGCGCCAGCAGGCGGCGTAGGCTGGGTTTCTTCTTCGTCATCGCCGCGATCTCAGGGGCGCAGACCTTGCAGCCGGCCGGCCCGCGCCTCGCTCAGATGCAGGCGCCGGTCGGTATCGCCATGGGCGTCCAGCTGCAGCGGTCCCTGCAACAGCGTCCAGCGCCGGCCCGCCTCGCCGAGCACCTCGCGCAGGCTTTGAGCGCCGGCGCGCGCACGCCAGGCCTGCGCGCCCAGCATCAGCGAGTCATAGCTCTGCACGGCGGCCGTGCCCGGCGGGTCGCCGAAACGGGCCTGATAACGTTTCTTGAAGTCGACAAAGGCCGGCGACTCATCGTCCAGATCGAGCGCCTGCAAGACCAGCGCGCCCTCGATGGCGCGGCCGCCATACTCCAGCAGGGACTTGTTGGCCCCCCAGGGCGAAACGGCCAGCTGCAGCGCGGGCCGGATACGGCGCAGGGCCTGGGCCGTCAGCGCCGCCTCGGGCGCGCTATTGACCAGCACCACGGCCTCGGGCTGTGTGGCCAGCAGGCGCTCGGCCAGCGCCGCATAGTCCAACCCCGGCCCCGACTCATAGCGCAGCTCGGCCGGCGCCGGCGCACCCAGCTCGCGCAGCTGCGCCACCAGGGCCAGCCCGAAGCTCTCGGTGTAGGCACGGTTGCGCATGTCCATCAGCACCGCCACCCGCCGCAGGCCGCGCTGGTAAAGCACCTGGCTGAGCTGGCGCGCGCTCTGCGGCGCATCGGTGGCGATGCGAAAGAAATGGTCCTTGCGGCCGGACAGCTCGTGCGAGGTGGCCGTCGGGCTGATGGCGACCAGCTTCAGCCGCTCCAGCTCGGGCATGGCCGCCACCGCCATCGCGCTGGTCATCGGCCCGACCACCCACTGCGCGCCACGCGCCGCCAGCGACTGCAGCGCCTCGCCGAGCCGCTGCGGCGATTGCTGGTCGTCCTCGACCAGCAGCTCGAAGCGCTGCGCTCCGGCGGCGTTCAGCGTTTCGACGGCCAGCAGTGCGCCGTTGCGCCCCTCCACCGCCAGATCGGCGGCCGAGCCCGACAGGCCGGAGACAAAACCCACCTTGATCGGCGCCCGCGGCCCGCAGGCCCAGAGCAGGCACAGCAACAATCCCAGGGCTGCGATACGCTTCATCGAACCACGATAAGCTTTCACCGCGCGCCCCACAAGCGGGCAAAGCCCTTGCGGCCGCCGCGCCACGGCAAGGCCTTGCGCCGGCAAGGTTGGCGCGAGACTCCTAGACTGGGTGCATGAGTCCTCTGTCCATCCTCGATCTCGCCCCCATCGTCGAAGGCGGCACCGCCGCCCAGGCCCTGCACGACAGCATCGCGCTGGCCCGGCATGGCGAAGCGCTGGGCTATACCCGCTTCTGGGTGGCCGAACACCACAATATGGAGGGCATCGCCAGCTCGGCCACTGCTGTGCTGATCGGCCAGCTGGCCCAGGCCACGCAGACCCTGCGCATAGGCTCCGGCGGCATCATGCTGCCCAACCATGCGCCGCTGACGATTGCCGAGCAGTTCGGCACGCTGGCCACCTTGTTTCCCGACCGCATCGATCTGGGCCTGGGCCGCGCGCCCGGCACCGACGGGCCAACCATGCGGGCGCTGCGCCGCCATCTGAGCACGGCCGCCGAGGACCGTTTCCCCGAGGACGTTCTGGAGCTGCAGGCCTATCTGGGCCCGGCCAAGGAGGGTCAGGTCGTGCGCGCGATCCCCGGCCAGGGCACCGAGGTGCCGATCTGGCTGCTGGGGTCCAGCCTCTACAGCGCCCAGCTGGCCGCCTATCTGGGCCTGCCCTTCGCGTTTGCCTCGCATTTCGCGCCGGACCTGCTGATGCAGGCCCTGGACCTCTACCGCAGCCACTACCGGCCCAGCGCCAAACATCCCAAGCCCTATGCGATGGTGGGGCTCAATGTGGTCGTGGCCGACAGCGATGCCGAGGCGGCCTTTCTCTTCACCTCTCTGCAGCAGCGCTTTCTGGGCATGCAGCGCGGCCAGCGCGGGCTGCTGCCCCGACCGGTTGACGATATGGAGTCGCGCTGGAACGCGGCCGAAAAGGCCAGCGTGGCGCGCATGCTGGCCGAGTCCATCGTCGGCTCGCCGGTCACGGTGCGCGCCGGTCTGCGCGCGACGCAGGAGCGCACCGGTGCCGACGAGTTCATCGTCGCCTGCGCGGTGCACGACCAGGCGGCGCGCCGGCGCTCCTACGAGCTGCTGGCCCAGCTGAGCCGCTAGACGTTCTTCCTCAGAGCTTGAATATCTGCACCGCCTCGACCAGGCGGCCGGCCTGGTGCTTCAGGCTCTCGGCGGCGGCGGCGCTCTGCTCCACCAGCGCGGCGTTCTGCTGCGTGACCTGATCGAGCTGGCCCACAGCATCGCTGACCTGGCCTATGCCCGAGGTCTGCTCGACGGTGGCGGTGCTGATCTCGCCGATCAGATCGGCCACCCGCTTGACCTGGGCCACGATGCCCTCCATCGCCTGGCCGGCATCGCCGACCAGGCGCGTGCCGGTCTCGACCTTCTCGACGCTGTCATTGATCAGGCTCTTGATCTCCTTGGCCGCATTGGCGCTGCGCTGCGCCAGGCTGCGCACCTCGGAGGCGACGACCGCAAAGCCCCGCCCCTGCTCGCCGGCGCGTGCCGCCTCGACGGCGGCATTCAGCGCCAGGATATTGGTCTGGAAGGCGATGCCGTCGATCACGCTGATGATGTCGCTGATGCGCCGGCTGGAGGCGCTGATCTCGTCCATCGTGCCGACCACCCGGGCCACCACCTCGCCGCCCTGCGCGGCCGCCGCGCGGGCCGAGCCGGCCAGGGTGTTGGCCTGCTGGGCGGTGTCGGCGCTGGAGCGCACGGTGCCGGCCAGCTGTTCCATCGACGCGGCCGTCTGCTGCAGATTGCTGGCCTGCTCCTCGGTGCGCTGGCTCAGGTCGGCATTGCCGGTGGCGATCTGGCTGGAGCCGGTGGCGATCGAATCGCTGCTCTGGCGCACGGTGGACACGACCTTGACCAGGCTCTCGTTCATCGCCTTCAGGGCCTGCAGCAACTGGCCGGTCTCGTCCTGGCTGTTCACCTCGATGCGCGAGCTCAGGTCACCGGCGGCCACGGTCTCGGCCAGGCGCACGGCCTGCCGGATCGGCGCGACGATGCTGCGGGTGATGCCGGTGCTCAGCAGCACGCCGATCGCCAGGGCCACCGCGCTGCCGCCCAGGATCAGCCAGCGATTCAGGCTGCGGCTGGCCTCGGCCTCGGCGCTGCGCTGCGCCTGCAGCTCGCGCTCGAGCTTGTCGAACTCGGCATGCACGGCACGAAAGCCATCCATCGCGGCCTTGTCGCCGCCCAGCATGAAGGCGGAGACCAGATCGTCGATGATCTTGCTGCCGGCACGCACCTCCTGGCGCACCGGGAACAGCGCCTCAATGGCGGCCTTGAGCTCCTGCTGGCGCTGCTTCATCAGGTCCAGGCGCCTTTGCTGCTCGGGGTTGTCTGCGGTCAGCTGCTTGGCCTCCGACCAAGCCTTGTCAAAAGACGCCTGGCCGATTTTCCAAGGCTCCAGATAGCGATCCTCGCCGGCCAGCAGATAGCCGCGGCCGCCGGCCTGCATGCTGACCATGGACTGCAGCAGCTTCTCGCCCCGGTCCAGCACCTCGTAGGTGTGGATATTGAGCTTCTCGGCCTCGGCCAGCTTGGCGCCGCTGCCCAGCGCGGTCCAGACTACCAGCAGGAACACGCCGATCACCGCAGCAAAGGCCACGGCCAGACGGCGGCCGATCGACAAATTGGCAAACATCCTCACTCACCACTCCTCTTGATGACCACCCCGGGGCACCATAGCCGCCGGGGTCAGGTCTTGAGCTCCGTCGAGACCACCCCAGGCTATCGGCCGGGGGTGGCGAGTCTTGAGGATGAAAAGCCGCTCAGCCCAGCTGTTTGCGCGCATTGCGGAACATGCGCATCCAGGGGCTGTAGGCGCTCTTGTCGCCCGAGGTCCAGCTCATCTGCACATTGCGGAAGACGCGCTCGGGGTGCGGCATCAGCACGGTGAAGCGACCGTCCGGCGTGGTCACCGAGGTCAGGCCCTCGGGGCTGCCGTTGGGGTTCAGCGGATAAACCTCGGTGGGCGCACCGGCGTGGTCGACATAGCGCATCGCGCGCGCCACCGTCTTCGCATCGCCGCGCTGCGAGAAGTCGGCATAGCCCTCGCCGTGAGCGACCGCGATCGGCAGCCGGCTGCCGGCCATGCCCGTGAAGAACAGGCTGGGACTGTCCAGCACCTCGACCATGGCCAGGCGCGCTTCGAACTGCTCGCTCTTGTTGCGGGTGAACTTGGGCCAGGCCGCAGCACCCGGGATGATGGGCGACAGCGCCGCCATCATCTGGCAGCCGTTGCACACGCCCAGCGCGAAACTGTCGGGGCGCGCGAAGAAGGCCTTGAACTGCTCGGCCAGCAGCGGGTTGAACATGATGGAGCGGGCCCAGCCCTCGCCGGCACCCAGGGTGTCGCCGTAGCTGAAACCACCGCAGGCGACAAAGCCCTTGAACTGATCGAGGCCGACCGCGCCCGCCTGCAGATCGCTCATGTGCACGTCGTAGGTGTCGAAGCCGGCCAGCGCCATCGCATAGCTCATCTCGATATGCGAGTTGACGCCCTGCTCGCGCAGGATGGCCAGCTTGGGCCGCGCGCCGCTGTTGATGAAGGGCGCGGCGACATCCTCCAGCGGATCGAAGCTCAGCTGCAGATGGCGGCCGGGGTCGGCGGCCAGGCCGGCCTGGGCGTGCTCGCTATCGGCACAGGCCGGGTTGTCGCGCAGCTGGCTGATGCGCCAGCTCACCTCGTCCCAGCTCTTGTGCAGGGCCTCCAGTGGCGCGCTGAAAACGGCCTTGGCATCGCGCCAGATCTCGACCTTGCCCGTGCTGTTGGGCTTGCCCACCACATGGCTCAGCTTGGACAGGCCATGGGCGCGCAGCACCTGCATCACCGCATCGCGCTCGGCGGTGGGCACCTGCAGCAGCACGCCCAGCTCCTCGTTGAACAGCGCCTTCAGCGTCAGTTCCTCGCGGCGCGCGCTGACCTGGGCGGCCCAGTTCTTCGCATCGCCCTGATCAGCGCGGCTGTCGTTGACGCCGTCGCTCTCGGTCACCAGCATGTCCACATTCAGGCTGATGCCCATATGGCCGGCAAAAGCCATCTCGCAAGCCGTGGCCCACAGGCCGCCATCACCACGGTCG
Organism: Paucibacter sp. XJ19-41; assembly: GCF_028462495.1. NCBI lineage: Bacteria > Pseudomonadati > Pseudomonadota > Betaproteobacteria > Burkholderiales > Sphaerotilaceae > Roseateles > Paucibacter sp. XJ19-41. Next base: position 76,851 of record NZ_JAQOWX010000003.1, on the reverse strand, counting down.
TGATAGGCCAGCAAGCGCCCTTCGGCGCGCAGCTGATTGACGGCCGCAACCAGGTTCTTCAGCAGCGCCGCATCGTCCAGATCGGGCACCGCGCCGCCGAACTGGTTCAGCGCCTGGGCCAGGATGGAGCCGCCCATGCGGTGCTGGCCCTGGCCCAGGTCCACCAGGATCAGGCTGCTATCACCCACATCCGGGCCGGACTGCAGCTGAGGTGTCAGCGTGGCGCGCACATCGGCGATGCTGGCGAAGGCGGTGATGATCAGCGAGACCGGCGCAGTGACCTGTTTGTCGGCCCCGTCGTTCCACTTCGTGCGCATCGACAGCGAATCCTTGCCGACGGGAATGGAGATGCCCAGCGCCGGGCACAGCTCCATGCCCACCGCCTTGACGGTGTCGAACAGCGCGGCGTCCTCACCGGGTTCGCCGCAGGCGGCCATCCAGTTGGCAGACAGCTTGACGCGCGGGAGCTCGATAGGCGCGGCCAGCAGATTGGTGATGGCCTCGGCCACGGCCATGCGGCCCGAGGCCGGGCCGTTGACGGCGGCCAGCGGCGTGCGCTCGCCCATGCTCATCGCCTCGCCGGCAAAGCCCTTGAAGTCGGCCAGGGTCACGGCGCAATCGGCCACCGGCACCTGCCAGGGGCCGACCATCTGGTCGCGGCTGTTCAGGCCGCCGACCGTGCGGTCGCCGATCGTGATCAGGAAGCGCTTGGAGGCCACGGTCGGGTGGCGCAGCACGTCGACGGCGACCTTGGCCAGATCGACGCCGGTCAGCTCCAGCCGGCCGGCGTCGCGCTCGAGCCGGCTCACCTCGCGGTGCATCTTGGGCGGCTTGCCCAGCAGCACGTCCATCGGCATGTCCACCGCGCGCTGGCCATCGGGCCCGTCTTCCAGGATCAGCTCGCGCGACTCGGTCGTCACGCCCACCACCGCGAAGGGGCAGCGCTCGCGTTCGCACATGCGCTGGAACAGATCCAGGCTGTCAGGTGCGATGGCCAGCACATAGCGCTCCTGGCTCTCGTTGCACCAGATTTCCTTGGGCGCCATGCCGGACTCTTCCAGCGGCACCTTGCGCAGATCGAAGCGCGCGCCGCGGCCGGCGTCATTGACCAGCTCGGGGAAGGCATTCGAGATGCCGCCCGCGCCGACATCGTGGATGGCCAGGATGGGGTTCCCGGCACCGGAGGTGCCTTCGGCACCGTGGCCCAGGCCCCAGCAGTGGTTGATGACCTCCTGCACCCGGCGCTCGATCTCGGGATTGCCACGCTGCACCGAGTCGAAGTCCAGGTCTGCAGTATTGGTGCCGGCCGCCATCGAGCTGGCGGCACTGCCGCCCATGCCGATGCGCATGCCGGGGCCGCCCAGTTGCACCAGCAGGGAGCCGGTGGGGAACTCGATCTTCTGCGTCTGGTCGTCACGAATCGCCCCCAGGCCGCCGGCGATCATGATGGGCTTGTGATAGCCGCGCTGCACGCCGTCCACCTGCTGCTCGTAGACGCGGAAATAGCCGTTCAGATTGGGGCGACCAAACTCGTTGTTGAAGGCCGCGCCGCCCAGCGGGCCTTCGATCATGATCTGCAGCGCGCTGGCGATATGGCTGGGCTTGCCCACCGGGTTTTGCTCCCAGGGCTCGGACAGGCCCGGCAGGTGCAGATTGGAGACCGAGAAGCCGGTCAGGCCGGCCTTGGGCTTGGAGCCGCGGCCGGTGGCGCCTTCGTCGCGGATCTCGCCGCCGGCCCCGGTCGAGGCGCCGGGGAAAGGCGAGATGGCGGTCGGGTGGTTGTGGGTCTCGACCTTCATCAAGACATGGGCCAGTTCCTCACGCGCCTCGTAGCGCGGCGCGCGCTTGTCGCCGGCCGGCATCCAGCGCTCGATGCGGTGGCCTTCCATCACCGAGGCATTGTCCGAATAGGCCTTGACCGTGTGCTGCGGGCTCAGCTTCTCGGTATGGCGGATCATGCTGAACAGGCTCAGCGGCTGCTCGACGCCGTCCACCGTGAACTTGGCATTGAAGATCTTGTGGCGGCAGTGCTCGCTATTGGCCTGCGCGAACATCATCAGCTCGACGTCGCTGGGATTGCGCTGCAGGCCGGTGAAGGCGGTCACCAGATAGTCGATCTCGTCATCGGACAGGGCCAGGCCGAAGTCCTTGTTGGCCGACTCCAGCGCCGCCCGGCCCTGGCCCAGCACATCGACATGGGCCAGCGGCTGCGCGGTCTTTTCGTCGAACAGATGGGCGGCATCCTCGCGGGCCAGCAGCACGCTCTCGGTCATTCGGTCGTGCAGCAGATCGGCACAGGCGATCAGCTCGGCCTGGCTCAGCGTCTTCTCGCTGCCGATCAGTCCCCCCAGCAGGCCGGACTTCAGCACCAGGCGGTACTCGGTGACCCGCTCGACCCGGTGGATGCTATTCAGCCCGCAGTTGTGGGCGATATCGGTGGCCTTGGAGGCCCAGGGGCTGACCGTGCCCAGGCGCGGCGCCACCAGCACCAGGCTGCCTTCGCCGCCGCCCTCATAGGCGTCGCCATAGTTCAGCAGCGCGGCCAGCTTGGCCTGCTCATCGGCGGCCAAGGCCACATCGCTCCAGACCCAGTGCACATGGCGTGCCTGGACCGCGCTGATGCGCGCATTGACGGCCTGCAGCCGAGGCAGCAGCGCCTGGGCCCGGAAAGCGGAAAGAGCGTTGCCGCCCTCGAACGAAAGCAGATGCTTGGTGGAAGCCATGGAATCCCGCAGTGCTAGCCGGACCGAGACGGCCGACCTTCGATGAAGTGCGGGATTCTACCGAGGCTGGCCTGGGTCTTGGACTTGCCGCCCGCAAAGGCGGCAAGTTTCACCAGCCGGTAAGTGAACTCAGCGCTCGGTCTTCATCCTGGCGACGATGCCTTCGATGCGATCCAGCAAGGCGCCCTGGTCCACCGTGGTCAGCTCGCGGCCCTTCAAGACCTGGCGGCCGCCGACCCAGACATCGGAGACATGCTCGCGGCCGGCCACATAGACCAGCTGGGCCTCGGGGTTGTAGACCGGTCGGCATTCCAGCGCGTCCAGCGACACCGCGACGACGTCGGCCAGCTTGCCCACTTCCAGCGACCCCAGGTCGTCGCCCCGGCCCATGGCCTTGGCGGCGCGAATGGTGGCCATCTCCAGCGCGCTGCGTGCCGAGACGGTGGTGGGATTCTGCGTCGAGCCCTTGGCCAGCAAGGCCGCAGCGCGGATCTCGCCGAACATGTCCTGGCGGTTGTTCGACGCTGCGCCGTCGGTGCCCAGAATCGTGTTGACGCCGGCGGCTTCGAGCGCCGTCACCGGGCAGACACCCGAGGCCAGCTTCATATTCGAGTTCGGGTTGTGGACCAGGTGCACCTTCTGCCGCGCCAGCATCGCGATCTCGTCCTCGTTCAGATGGACCATGTGCACGGCCATCATCTTCTCGTTGAGCAGACCCAGCTTGTTCAGGCGCTCCAGCGGCCGCATGCCATATTGTTTCAGGCTGCCATCGACCTCGTCCTGGGTCTCGTGGATATGGCAGTGCATCTGCATGCCATGCTGCTCAGCCAACTGGCGCAGCTTGATGAAGGTCTCGTCCGACACCGTGTAGGGCGCGTGCGGCGCGCTGGTCCAGTCCAGGAGCTTCTCGCCCTTGAACTGCTGGTAAGCGGCCAGGCCCTTGGCGATGTAGTCGTCCGGGCCCGAGGCATAGCCGGTCGGGAAATCGATCACGTTGATCGAGACGCCGGCGCGCAGACCTGAGTCGACGGCGGCGCGCGCCATCGCGGTCGGGAAGAAGTACATATCGTTCAGATAGGTGACGCCGCCGCGCAGCGACTCGGCCGCCGACAGCAGCGAGCCCTGGTAGGTCCAGTCCTCGCTGACCCACTTCTTCTCCAGCGGCCAGATGTGGTTGTTGAGCCAGTCCATCAGCGGCACATCGTCGGCCACGCCACGCAGCAGCGACATCGCCGAATGCGTGTGGCCGTTGATCAGGCCCGGGATCAGCACATGCGAGCCGAGTTCGACCTTGGCCGCATCCGGGTACCGGGTCTCGGCCTCGGCCCAGGGCAGGAGGGCCGCAATGCGCTCGCCCTCCATCACCAGCGCATGCTCATTGAGCACCTCGCTGCCGGGCGCCATCGAGACGATCCAGCGGGCCTTCAGCAGGGTTTGTTGGGCTTGGCTCATGGGTTTCTCCTCAATTGAAGGCTTGGGCAAACAGATTCAGCACGCCGGCCGCATCGACGGCGATGCAGGCCTGCTGCGGCGAGCAGCTGCTCCAGGGCGTCTGCGCACCGGTGGGCTTGTGGAAGTCCTGGATGGTCTGGCCGCGGGCAATGCCCTCGGTGACGACGCGCACCGGGCCGCTGCGCAGGCTGAACAGCTCGGGTGCAATGCAGAAGGCCGCCGCGCTGGCGTCGTGCGAGTAGATGCCGCCGATGCCGTCGCGCTCGTGATAGAAGTCCTGGTAATGGCGGGTCGCGGTCCACAGAAAGTCGCCGACGGCGCCGTCCTTGCCTTGCAGCGCGGCCAGGTACTGATGCTTCATCACCACCTCCTGGGTCACATCCAGGCCGACGATGACGACCGGCCAGTCGGCCGTGAAGACGATGTCGGCCGCCTCGGGGTCATTGATGATATTGGCCTCGGCCACCGGCGTCACATTGCCGCCATGGCCATGAGTGCCGAAGGCGCCGCCCATCACGACGACCTGGCGAACCTTGGCCGTGATCGTCGGGTCATGGCGCAGGGCCAGTGCGATATTGGTCAGCGGGCCGACGGCCAGCAGCGTGATCTCGCCGGGTTCGGCATTGATCAGATCGCAGATCAGCTGATGGGCCGGGCGGGCATCTGCTCGGGCCGGCGAGGCGGGCAATTGCCCGAACATGCCGCCCAGGCCGTCGTCGCCATGCACATGGGCCGGGAAGTCCTGCTCCGCCGGCGTGTGCAGCGGGCCGGCCGCGCCCTGCGCCACCGGCAGGTCCAGGCCGTAGAAGGCCGACAGGCTCAGCGCATTGCGGGTGGTGGTCGCGATGGGGGCGTTGCCGAACACGGTGGTCAGCGCGCGCAACGCGATGGCCGGGTGGCGCGCCAGCAGGTGCAGCGCCATCGCATCGTCGATGCCGGGGTCGGTGTCAAAAATTACGGCAGAGGCTTTCATACTGCAAGCACCAGTTCGGTTGTTCAAAGAGTGATTTCGGCGCGGCGCGGCATCGCCGACTGCACGCCGCTGCGGCTGACCGCAATGGCCGCCGCCGCCTGGCCCAGGCGCACCGCATCGGTCGCGCTCATGCCCTCGGCCAGACCGGCGGCCAGGCCGCCGACAAAGGTGTCGCCGGCACCGACGGTGTCGACCGCCTTGACGACCCGGGCCGGCAGATGCTGGACGCCGGCCGCGCCGCACAGCAGCACGCCTTGCGCGCCCAGCGTCACCAGCACCTGCTGCGGGCCGCGCTGCAGCAGCGCCAGCGCCGCAGCCGCGGCCTCGTCGACGCTGCCGCTGGCCATGCCCGCGAGCTGGCCGGCCTCGGTCTCGTTAACGATCAACCAGTTGCTCAGGGCCAGCAAGGCATCGCCGACCGGCAGCGCCGGTGCCGCGTTCAGAATCGTCGTGACGCCGGTCGCGCGGGCCAGCTCGAAGGCCTGGGTGATGGCCGGCACCGGTACCTCCAGCTGGGCCACGACAACTTTGGCCGACTGCAGCAGCGCGGCACTGGTCTGCACATCGGCCGCGCTGAGCTGGGCATTGCTGCCGGGCACGTAGACGATGGAGTTCTCACCGCCCTCGCTGGCCACCATGATGACGGCGACGCCGGGCAGCGCCGCCGGATCGGCGACCACGCCGGAGGTCGCGATGCCCTCCTCGGCCAGCGCGGCCAGCAGCTCCGCGCCATGCTGGCGCGTGCCGACCCGCGAGACAAATGCCACCGGCGCGCCCAGCCGGGCCGCAGCCACGGCCTGGTTGGCCCCCTTGCCGCCGGGCGCCATCACAAAGGCCTCGCCCATCAGGGTCTCGCCGGGCCCGGGCAGACGCCGGGAATGCGAGACCATGTCCATATTGATGCTGCCTACCACCACCACCTGGGGGGCTGCATTTGCGCGCTGCGTCATGAAACTTCTTCCCTTTGTTTTTTCTCAGCCCAGTCGCTGCGGCGCGGAGGTGCTTTCTCGCACCACCAGACGCGGCGTCAGCAGCACATCCTTCAGCGGCGCCGCCGGGTTCTCGATGCGGTCCACCAGCACCCGGGCCGCTTCGCGGCCCAGCTCCTTGATCGAGCAGCCCACCGTGGTCAGCGCCGGGTAAACAAAGCCGCTGAGCTCGATATCGTCAAAGCCGACGATGGAGAGCTGCTGCGGCACCTTGAGCCCCGATTCGGCGGCCGCGCGAAGCGCACCCAGGGCCATCATGTCATTGCTGGCGAACAGGGCCGTGATACCGGCCTGCGCGCGCAGCAGGCGGCGTGCCGCTTCGTAGCCGCCGGCGCTGCTGAAGTCGCTTTCGATCAGCAGGCCTTCGTCGGGCGTGATGCCGCGATCGAGCTGGGCACGGCGCCAGCCGTCGACCCGCTCCGCAGTCACCTCGAACTCGGCCGGCCCACTGATGCACGCGATGCGGCGGTGACCGAGGTCCAGCAGATGCTTGACCGCCTTGTAGGCGCCGTCAGCATTGTTGACGCTGACCCGATCGGCGCGCGCGCCCGGCACCAGACGGTCCACCGTCACCGAGGGCACGGTGGCCAGCTTGAAGATGCGGGCCAGCGATGCGGCATCGCCGGCCGAGGACAGCAAGAGCCCGTCGATACGTTTTTCCAGCAGGGTGCGCATGGACTGCTGCTGGCGTTTCGGGGCGTTGTCGGAGTTGCACAGGAACACCGAGGAGCCGGCCAGCCGGCAGCAGTCCTCGACGCCACAGACCCGCTCGGCGACGAAGGGATTGTTGACGGTGGGCACCAGCACGCCCACGATCTTGGTCTCGCTTTTGCGCAAAGAGCGCGCCACCGCGCTGGGCAGATAGCCGATCTCCTCGACCGCCGCCAGCACCCGGCGCCGCGCGTCGGCGCTGACCGGCCGGGTGTCGTTCAGCACATGGGAGACGGTGGTGAACGAGACCCCCGCCAGGGCCGCAACATCTTTGATCGTGCTCACAAGGACTCAGTGCTTTCCATCATCAATGACCACACAGTGGCAAACGTTTGCCAACCACAAAGCATAGCTGAAACAAGCAGCCTGACGGCAGGCCGGCAGCGCTGTTTGCGCAAATATCCGGGCCTGGCGGCCCCGGGCTTTCCCTGGTCCGCCGGCCCGGGCATCAAAAAACCCGCCGGGCCTGAAGGCCGGGCGGGTTTGGCAACAGCAGCGGGCACGCGGCCCGCTAGGAATCGATCAGCGTTGCGCGATCGGCTTGACGTCGCGCGGGGTCGAGCCGACGAAGAGCTGACGCGGGCGGCCGATCTTGTACTCCGGGTCACCGATCATTTCGTTGAGCTGGGCGATCCAGCCGACCGTGCGGGCCAGCGCGAAGATCGCGGTGAACAGCGGCACCGGGATGCCGATGGCGCGCTGCACGATGCCGGAGTAGAAGTCGACGTTCGGGTAGAGCTTGCGGGCGACGAAGTACTCATCTTCCAGCGCGATCTTCTCCAGCTCCATCGCCAGCTTGAACATCGGGTCGTTGTGCAGACCCAGCTCGTCCAGCACCTCGTGGCAGGTTTCGCGCATCAGCTTGGCGCGCGGGTCGTAGTTCTTGTAGACCCGGTGACCGAAGCCCATCAGCTTGACGCCGCTGCTCTTGTCCTTGACCTGCTTGATGAACTCGCCGATCTTGGCGACGCCACCCTGCTTCTGGATGTCGCCCAGCATGTTCAGCGCCGCCTCGTTGGCGCCGCCGTGAGCCGGGCCCCACAGGCAGGCCACGCCGGCCGCGATGGCCGCAAAGGGGTTGGTGCCCGAGGAACCGCACAGGCGCACGGTCGACGTCGACGCGTTCTGCTCGTGGTCGGCATGCAGCGTGAAGATGCGGTCCATCGCGCGCACCAGCACGTCGTTGGGCTTGTAGTCCTCGCAGGGCGTGGCAAACATCATGCGCATGAAGTTGCCGGCGTAGCTCAGATCGTTCTTCGGATAGATATAGGGCTGGCCGATGGTGTACTTGTAGGCCATGGCCACCAGCGTCGGCATCTTCGCGATCAGGCGGATCGCGGCGATCTCGCGGTGCTCGGGGTTATTGATGTCGGTGCTGTCGTGATAGAAGGCCGACATCGCGCCGACCAGACCGGTCATCACAGCCATCGGATGCGCGTCGCGGCGGAAGCCGCGCAGGAAGAACTGCATCTGCTCGTTGACCATGGTGTGGTTGGTCACGCGAGCGACGAAGTCTTCCTTCTGCGCCGGGTTGGGCAGCTCTCCGTACAGCAGCAGATAGCAGGTTTCGAGGTAGTCGCAGCTGGTGGCCAGCTGCTCGATCGGGTAGCCGCGATACAGCAGCTCGCCCTTGTCGCCATCGATATAGGTGATGGTCGAGTTGCATGAAGCGGTCGACAGGAAGCCGGGGTCGTAGGTGAACTTGCCCGTCTGTGCGTACAGCTTGCGGATGTCGATCACATCCGGGCCTATCGTGCCCTTGTACAGCGGCAGATCCATTTGCGGGCTGCCATCGGAGAACGACAGGGTGGCTTTGACGTCAGACGGGGTCATGGGCGTTCCTTATGACTTCTTGGGGATTCAGGGGGCGGTCCTGAGCAGGGCCAGGACCTCTTGCACATCGGCACGATCGAGTTCGCCTTCGGGCTGCTTGCGGCACAGGAACAGATCCAACAAATCGTTGTCGGACAGCTCCATCAGCACGCGCAGGCCCTCGGCCTGATGCTCGGTCAGACTGCGGTCGTATCGAGCGAAGAAACGCTCGATGAAGAGATCATTCTCCAGCAGGCCGCGTCGGCAGCGCCAGCGCAGCTTGGAGAGGGCTCTCTCGTCGATCAGGGTGTTGACAGCGGTCATGACTGAGCAGGGCCGGGCATCGTCAGACGGCGCGCCGGACCATCAATTCCTTGATCTTGCCGATGGCCTTGGTCGGGTTCAGCCCCTTCGGGCAGACATCGACGCAGTTCATGATGGTGTGGCAGCGGAACAGGCGGTACGGATCTTCCAGATTATCCAGACGCTCGCCGGTGGCCTCGTCGCGGCTGTCGGCGATGAAGCGGTAGGCTTGCAGCAGGCCGGCGGGGCCGACGAACTTGTCCGGGTTCCACCAGAAGCTGGGGCAGCTGGTCGAACAGCTGGCGCAGAGGATGCACTCGTACAGGCCGTTGAGCTCTTCGCGCTCTTCAGGGAACTGCAGACGCTCCTTGTCGGGCAGCGGCGTGTCGTTGACCAGATAAGGCTTGATCGAGTTGTACTGCTTGAAGAACTGAGTCATGTCGACGATCAGGTCGCGCACGACCGGCAGGCCCGGCAGCGGCTTCAAGACGATGGTGCCCGGCAGGGTACGCATATTCGTCAGGCATGCCAGACCGTTCTTGCCGTTGATGTTCATCGCATCCGAACCGCAGACACCCTCGCGACAGCTGCGACGGAAGCTCAGGCTGGGATCGACGGCCTTGAGCTTGTTCAGGGCGTCCAGCAGCATGCGCTCGGAGCCGTCCAGCTCGACCTCGAGGGTCTGCATATAGGGCTTGGCATCCTTGTCCGGGTCGTAGCGGTAGATCTGAAAAGTACGCTTGGTCATAGTGATTTACCTCTTAGAACGTACGGACCTTGGGCGGAATCGACTCGGCCGTCAGCGGCTTCAAGTTGACCGGCTTGTAGTCCAGGCGGTTGCCTTCCGAATACCACAGCGTGTGCTTCATCCACTGCTCGTCGTTGCGACCATTCGGGTGGGCGGGCGTGTCGCCGTAGTCGTCCACCGTATGGGCGCCGCGGCTCTCGGTGCGGGCCGCAGCGGAGACGATGGTGGCCTGGGCCGCCTCGATCAGGTTCTCGACCTCCAGCGCCTCGATGCGGGCGGTGTTGAAGACCTTGGACTTGTCCTTCAGCGTGATGTTGGCGACGCGCTTGGCGATCTCGGCCACCTTGGCCACGCCCTCGTTGAGCATGGCCTGGGTGCGGAACACGCCGGCATGCTGCTGCATCGCGGCACGCAGATCGTTGGCCACATCCTGCGCGTACTCGCCGCTGGTGCTGGCGTCCAGGCGGGCCAGGCGGGCCAGCGAGCGGTCGGCTGCATCGGCCGGCAGATCCTTGTGCGCTTTAGTCTTCAGGCCGGCGTCGACGATGTGGTTGCCGGCCGCACGGCCGAACACCAGCAGGTCGAGCAAAGAGTTGGTGCCCAGGCGGTTCGCGCCGTGCACGCTGACGCAGGCGCACTCGCCCACCGCGTACAGGCCGTTGATCACCGCATTGGGCTTGCCGTCCTTGGGCACGACCACCTGGCCATGGATATTGGTCGGGATGCCACCCATCTGGTAGTGGATGGTCGGCACCACCGGGATCGGTTCCTTGGTGATGTCGACATTGGCGAAGTTGTGGCCGATCTCGAACACCGAGGGCAGGCGCTTCATGATGGTGTCGCCGCCCAGATGGGTCATGTCCAGCTGGATGTAGTCCTTGTTCGGACCGCAGCCACGCCCTTCCTTGATCTCCTGGTCCATGCAGCGCGAGACGAAGTCGCGCGGTGCCAGGTCCTTCAGGGTCGGCGCATAGCGTTCCATGAAGCGCTCGCCATTGCTGTTGCGCAGGATCGCGCCTTCGCCGCGGCAGCCTTCGGTCAGCAGCACGCCGGCGTTGTGCACGCCGGTCGGGTGGAACTGCCAGAACTCCATGTCTTCCAGCGGGATGCCGGCACGCGCCGCCATGCCCAGGCCGTCGCCGGTGTTGATGAAGGCATTGGTCGAGGCGGCGAAGATGCGCCCTGCCCCGCCGGTGGCCAGCAGCACGGTCTTGGCCTGCAGGATGTGGACCTCGCCGGTCTCCATCTCCAGGGCGGTCACGCCCACCACATCGCCCTCGGCGTCGCGGATCAGGTCCAGCGCCATCCATTCGACGAAGAACTGGGTCTTGGCCTTGACGTTCTGCTGGTACAGCGTGTGCAGCATCGCGTGGCCGGTACGGTCAGCCGCCGCGCAGGCGCGCTGCACCGGCTTCTCGCCGTAGTTGGCGGTGTGGCCGCCGAAGGGGCGCTGGTAGATCGTGCCATCGGCATTGCGGTCGAAAGGCATGCCGAAATGCTCAAGCTCGTAGACGACCTTGGGCGCTTCGCGGCACATGAACTCGATCGCGTCCTGGTCACCCAGCCAGTCCGAGCCCTTGACGGTGTCGAAGAAGTGGTAGTGCCAGTTGTCTTCCGACATATTTCCCAGGCTGGCGCCGATGCCGCCCTGGGCGGCCACGGTGTGCGAGCGGGTCGGAAAAACCTTGGACAGCACGGCCACATTCAGGCCGGCCAGCGAGAGCTGCAAGGAGGCGCGCATGCCCGAGCCACCGGCTCCGACGATCACGACATCAAACTTGCGCTTAGGAATTGAATTAGCCACCGACATCACAGTCTCCACAACACTTGGATCGCCCAGCCGGCGCAAGCCACCAGCCACACCAGCGTGAACGCTTGCAGAAACAGGCGCGCGCCGACCGGCTTCACATAGTCCATCCAGACATCGCGCATGCCCACCCACGCGTGGTAGGCCAGCGAGATGATCACGACAAAGGTCAGCAGCTTCATCCACTGCGACGAGAAGATCGCCGCCCAGTGGTCATAGCCCAGCTCGCCGGGCATCAGGAACTGCACCAGCAGCACGACGGTAAACAAGGCCATCAACACGGCCGTGATGCGCTGGGCCAGCCAGTCGCGCAGACCGTAGTGCGCACCCACGACGATGCGCTTGGAACCAAAAGTACTCATTGTTTTAACCTCGCGTTCAGTACAGGCCGAAGAGCTTGGCCGCGACGGCCAAGGTCAGCAGCACGCTGGCGGCCAGTGTGAACACCGCCGACGAATGACCTTGCTCCTTGCTGACGCTATGCGTCGCATCCATCCACAGATGGCGCACGCCGGCGATGAAGTGATGCAGATAGGCCCAGGCCAGGCCCAGCACCACCAGCTTGATGAACCAGGCCGGCACAAAGCCGATGCCGGCCACGAAGGCGTTGGTGAAGGCGTCGTAGGAGATCTCGGACGTCAGGCTGTTGTCGAACATCCAGATGATGAAGGGCAAGAGCAGGAACATCAGCACACCGCTGATCCGGTGCAGGATGGACACAAAGCCGGCCGGCGGCAGCCGGTAGGTTCGCAAATCGGTAAAGAAATTGATGTTGCGATAGACCGGTCTTTTCTTGGCGGTACCGTTGGTGGTGCTTGTCATACCCAACCTTATGTAATCAACATGAAACCCGAGGATTTTATTGCAATGCAGCAGGGCTTCAGCTGCTGCAGTGCGCGCTACGCAACGCGCAAGGATTAGTTCAGCTCATTGCGGTAAAAGTGTGAAGCGGTGTTATAGAGGCCGCGCCGCAGCTCGACCGGCTTGTCACCATAGGTGAAGGACAGGCGCTCGACGCTCAGCAGCGGCGTGCCCGGCGCCACCTGCAGCAGCGCGGCGGCCTCGGCATCGGCCGCGACCGCACGGATCTGCTCCTGCGCGCGAATCATGTGCACGCCGAACTCGGCCTCGAACAGGCCGTAGAAGGGCCCGCGGTGTTTTTCGAGCCGCTCGGCCGTCAACCCTTTGAACAGGGCGCCGGGCAGCCAGATATCGTCCAGCACCACCGGGTGGTTCTTGCTGTGCAGCAGCCGGCGCACCTCGACCATCGGGTCGCCGGCACGCATCTGCAGCTGCTTGGCGATCCAGGCCGGCGCGCGCTGGCGCTTGCAGTCCAGCAGCTGGCGACCCAGCGCCTCCTGGCCCTCGTCGGGCATCAGGCGCAGAAAGCGGTACTGGATCTTCTGCTCGGCATGGGTCGCGACAAAGGTGCCCTTGCCCTGACGGCGCACCAGCAGATTGTCGGCCGCCAGCTCGTCGATGGCCTTGCGCACCGTACCCTGGCTGACACCGAAGCGCGTCGCCAGCTCGATCTCGCTGGGGATCGCCTCGCCCGCCTTCCACTCGCCGGCCTGCAGGCTGGCGATGATCAGCCCCTTGATCTGGCGGTACAGCGGACTGAAAGAAGGGCCGGCGTCCGGGCGTGCGGATTCGCCGGACAGCGGTGGGGCGGTCGACATGGCCGGCATTGCAGCACAGGTCGGGGCCATTCGTCCATCAAAGTTGAGTGATATCTTCTATAAGACATAAGACGCGAGCAAGAAATCCGGAAAACATCGCATAATCGCGCGCTATGGCATCGCAGGCCGCCAGTCCAGCCGGGTAAGCCCTTGGACTGTCCTACACTTGCGCGGCACTCGCCGGAACGCTGGAGCTTGTCTTCCGGCACCCCTGCGGGCATGGAACACCCCCCACATTTCGTCATTACTCCGGAGCTTTCACATGAGCACAAAGAAACCCGTTCGCGTCGCCGTCACCGGTGCCGCCGGCCAGATCGGCTACGCCCTGCTGTTCCGCATCGCCTCCGGCGAAATGCTGGGCAAGGACCAGCCGGTGATCCTGCAGCTGCTGGAGATCCCTGACGAGAAGGCCCAGAACGCACTGAAGGGCGTGATCATGGAGCTGCAGGACTGCGCCTTCCCGCTGCTGGTGGGCATCGAGGCCCACAGCGACCCGATGACCGCCTTCAAGGACACCGACTACGCGCTGCTGGTCGGCTCGCGTCCGCGCGGCCCGGGCATGGAGCGCTCGGAGCTGCTGTCGATCAACGGCGCCATCTTCACCGCCCAGGGCAAGGCGCTGAACGCCGTCGCGTCGCGCAATGTCAAGGTGCTGGTGGTCGGCAATCCGGCCAATACCAATGCCTATATCGCGATGAAGTCGGCCCCGGACCTGCCGGCCAAAAACTTCACCGCAATGCTGCGCCTGGACCACAACCGCGCCGCCTCGCAGCTCGCCGCCAAGACCGGCAAGCCGGTCGCCGAGATCGAGAAGCTGGCCGTCTGGGGCAACCACTCTCCGACCATGTATGCCGACTACCGCTTCGCCACCATCGGCGGCGCCTCGGTCAAGGCCATGATCAATGACGAGACCTGGAACCGCGAAACCTTCCTGCCCACCGTGGGCAAGCGCGGCGCCGCCATCATCGCGGCCCGCGGCCTGTCCTCGGCCGCCTCGGCCGCCAACGCAGCCATCGACCATATGCGCGACTGGGCCCTGGGCACCAACGGCAAATGGGTCACGATGGGCATCCCCTCGGGCGGCGAGTACGGCATCCCCAAGGATGTGATGTTCGGCTACCCGGTCACCTGCGAGAACGGCGAGTACAAGATCATCGAAGGCCTGGAGATCGATGCCTTCTCGCAAGAGTGCATCAACAAGACGCTCAACGAACTGCTGGAAGAGCAGGCGGGCGTCAAGCACCTGCTCTGAGCCTCAGGCTTGAGCGACACTCGCTTGAGCAAAACCAAGGGCCGGCTTTTGCCGGCCCTTTTTTCATTGAGACCGCCATCGTGACCACCGCTCCCCACCCCCGCCTGGCCCTGTTCGAGGAAGGCGACGCCGCCGCCACCCTGCCCGTGGTCGACCACTACTGCGGCGTCGAAGCCCGCATGGGCAAGAGCCTGGAGCTGCAGGCCGAGATGGGCCCGGTGTTCGACATCACGTTGGACTGCGAGGACGGCGCACCGATAGGCGGCGAGGCCGAGCATGTGCAACTGGTGCTCGCGATGCTCCACAGTGCGAACAACCGGTTCGGCCGCGTCGGCGCCCGCGTCCATCCGCTGGATCACCCCGCCTTCGAGGCCGATGTCGACGGCCTGATCGCCGGCGCCGGTGCGAAGCTGGCCTATCTGATGGTGCCCAAGCCGCGCGGCATTGCCGATGTCGAGAAGGCCTGCGCCTTCATCGACGCCAGCCTGGCTCGCCACGGCATCAGCCGCCCGCTGCCCGTCCATGTGTTGATCGAGACCCATGGCGCGCTGCGCGAGGTGCAGCAGATCGCCGCCCACCCGCGCATCGAGTCGCTGTCCTTCGGTCTGATGGACTTCGTCTCGGCCCATCGCGGCGCGATCCCGCGCCAGGGCATGAGCCTGCAGGGCCAGTTCAGCCATCCGCTGGTGCTGCGCGCCAAGCTCGAGATCGCCGCCGCCGCCCATGGCTTCGGCAAGACACCGTCGCACTGCGTCGTCACCGAGTTCAAGAAGGTCTCAGCCATCGAGGAAGCCGCGCGGCGCGCTGCCCGCGAGTTCGGCTACACGCGGATGTGGAGCATCCACCCCAGCCAGATCCAGCCCATCATCGACGCCTTTGCCCCCAGCGTGGCCGAGATCGACGAGGCCATCGACATCATCCACGCCGCCCAGGCGGCCCACTGGGCGCCGATCCAGTACCGCGACCATCTGCACGACCGCGCCAGCTACCGCTATTTCTGGCAGTTGCTCGAGCGCGCCCACCGCACCGGCCAGACCCTGCCGATCGAAGTCGAGCAGGCCTACTTCGGCGACGCCGCCCATTTGGGGTAAAGCAGGGGGTGGCGGCGCTGCGGCGGCGGTGACAATCGCTCACCCGCGCCGGCCGCCGATGCGGCTACATTGCAGCGCGAGCCTTCCCTGCCGTACCCAGAGATACCCATGAAAATCATTCCCACCCTGACCCTGCTGATCAGCCTCGCGAGCGCTGGCGCCGTGATGGCCCAATCCGCGAGCCCTGCCGCCCCTGCCGCCGCCAAACCGGCCAACAAACAAGCCGTCAAGAAAGCCCCGGTCAAGCCGCGCGCCAAGCCGGCGCCGGTGCCGCCGCCCCCGCCGCCGCTGGCCGATGCCACCGAAGAGCAGCTGGCCGCCACCGAGCGTGCCTATCTCGGTACTTATGACTGCGAGTTCAAGCAATCGGTCAGCATCACCCGAAATATCAAGCCGGGTTATCTGGACGTGATGTGGCAGAAGGACACCTTCACGATGAAGCCGGTGCTGTCCTCGACCGGCGCGCTGCGCCTGGAAGACGTCACCGGCCGTACCCTGATGATCCAGATCGCCAACAAGTCCATGTTGATGGACACCCATGTGGGCCGCCGCCTGGTCGATGAGTGCCTGCATCCCGAGCACCGCGCCGCGATCGAGGCCGCCAAGATCGCCCGCGCCGCCGCTGCCGCATCGGCCGCCGCCTCCGGCCTGGAGGTCGAAGCCGACGCCAGCAGCCTGGGCATCGCGCCCAGCCCCGCCAAGCGCGGCAGCTGAAGCCGGCCCGGCAGACTCCGATCGGCGCGCGGGTATTCCCGGGCGAGGCCAAAGTATGTAGAATCAATGCATACTTTCCTCGCCATACCGACACCCATACCCGCGCCATTTCCGGAGCCCTGCCATGGAAGCCACTGTTGCCGAACGCGGCCAGATCACCCTGCCCAAGGCGGTGCGTGATGCGCTGGGCCTGAGCAAGGGCACCACGCTCAAGG
Organism: Paucibacter sp. XJ19-41; assembly: GCF_028462495.1. Lineage (NCBI taxonomy): Bacteria > Pseudomonadati > Pseudomonadota > Betaproteobacteria > Burkholderiales > Sphaerotilaceae > Roseateles > Paucibacter sp. XJ19-41. The sequence continues at coordinate 60,382 of NZ_JAQOWX010000003.1, read as the reverse complement.
TCGAACTTGACGGCGGCCGCATCATCCTGAGCAAGAACGTCGACGACGCGCTGGCCAAGCTGCGCGGGCGTTTCAAACTGGCCGAAGGCTTCACCAGCACCAATGACGCGATGCGCGCGCTGCGTGGCCGCGCCCCGGGCGACCCCTATCCCGCGCCCAGCGAGGACGAGACATGATCGCCGTCGACTCCTCCGTGCTGGTCGACGTGCTGACCGGCGATGCCGAGTACGGCGAGGCCTCCTCGCTGGTGCTGGCCAAGGCCTTGAGCGAGGGCGAGGTCGTCATCAGCGAAGCGGTCGTGGCCGAGGTCCAGACCCTGCTCGACACGCGCGAGACCGTGATGGACGCGCTCAATGAGTTCGGCATCCGCTTCGAACCCATCCAGCAGGCCGCCGCCGTGCGCGCCGGTCATATGCAGCGCCGCTACCGCGACCGTGGCGGCAAGCGCGAGCGCGTGGTGGCCGATTTCCTGATCGGCGCCCATGCCCTGCTGCAGTGCCAAGCCCTGATCACCCGCGACGAAGGATTCTTCCGCGATTACTACAAGGGCCTGAGGCTCATCGTCCCTCAACGTTGACCCGCCCGCTGACCCCACCTAGCCCCCCCCAGGAGTAGCCATGTTGCAAGCCTATCGCCAACACACCGCCGAGCGCGCCGCGCTGGGCATCCCGCCCCTGCCTTTGGACGCCAAGCAGGTGGCCGAGCTGATCGAGCTGATCAAGACGCCCCCGAGCGGGGAAGGCGAGTTCCTGCTGGACCTGCTGACGCACCGCGTGCCGCCGGGCGTCGATGACGCCGCCAAGGTCAAGGCCAGCTTCCTGGCCGCCGTGGCCCATGGCGACCTGACCGTGGCCCTGATCTCCAAGGCCAAGGCCACCGAACTGCTGGGCACCATGGTGGGCGGCTACAACGTTCATCCGCTGATCGAGTTGCTGGACGATGCGGCCGTGGCCGAGGTCGCCGCCGCCGGTCTGAAAAAGACCCTGCTGATGTTCGACTTCTTCAACGACGTCGCCGAGAAGGCCAAGGCCGGCAATGCGCAGGCCAAGGCCGTGATGCAGAGCTGGGCTGAGGCCGAGTGGTTCACCTCGCGTCCCGAAGTCGCCAAGAAGATCACCGTGACCGTGTTCAAGGTGCCCGGCGAGACCAATACCGACGATCTGTCGCCGGCCCCCGACGCCTGGAGCCGCCCGGACATCCCGCTGCACTATCTGGCAATGCTGAAAAACACCCGTCCCGGCGCGGCCTTCGTGCCCGAGGAAGACGGCAAGCGCGGCCCGATGAAGTTCATCGAGGACCTGAAGAGCAAGGGCCATCTGGTGGCCTATGTCGGCGATGTGGTCGGCACCGGCTCCTCGCGCAAGAGCGCCACCAACAGCGTGATCTGGGCCACCGGTCAGGACATCCCCTTTGTGCCGAACAAGCGCTTCGGCGGCGTCACGTTGGGCGGCAAGATCGCGCCGATCTTCTTCAATACGCAGGAAGACTCCGGCGCGCTGCCGATCGAGGTCGATGTCTCGGCCTTCGAAATGGGCGATGTGATCGACATCTACCCCTACGAGGGCAAGATCGAGAAGGACGGCAAGGTTGCGGTCGAGTTCCAGCTCAAGAGCGATGTGCTGTTCGACGAGGTGCGCGCCGGCGGCCGCATCAACCTGATCATCGGCCGTTCGCTGACCGCCAAGGCCCGTGAGTTCCTGGGCCTGCCCGCCTCCACCACCTTCCGCCTGCCCCAGCCCCCGGCCGCCACCGAGGCCGGCTTCACGCTGGCTCAGAAGATGGTCGGCCGTGCCGTCGGCCTGCCGGAAGGCCAGGGTGTGCGCCCCGGCACCTATTGCGAGCCCAAGATGACCACGGTCGGCTCGCAGGACACGACCGGCCCGATGACCCGCGACGAGCTGAAGGACCTGGCCTGCCTGGGCTTCTCGGCCGACCTGGTGATGCAGAGCTTCTGCCACACCGCCGCCTATCCGAAGCCGGTCGACGTCAAGACCCACCGCGAACTGCCCGCCTTCATCAGCAACCGCGGCGGCGTCTCGCTGCGCCCCGGCGACGGCGTGATCCACAGCTGGTTGAACCGCCTGCTGCTGCCCGACACGGTCGGTACCGGCGGCGACTCGCACACCCGCTTCCCGATCGGCATCTCCTTCCCGGCCGGCTCCGGCCTGGTGGCCTTCGGCGCCGCCACCGGCGTGATGCCGCTGGACATGCCCGAGTCGGTGCTGGTGCGCTTCAAGGGCCAGATGCAGCCCGGCATCACGCTGCGCGACCTGGTCCATGCGATCCCGCTGTATGCCATCAAGCAAGGCCTGCTGACCGTCGCCAAGGCCGGCAAGATCAATGCCTTCTCGGGCCGCATCCTGGAGATCGAAGGCCTGCCGGATCTGAAGGTGGAGCAAGCGTTCGAGCTGAGCGACGCCTCGGCCGAGCGCAGCGCCGCCGGCTGCACCGTGCACCTGAACCCCGAGCCGATCAAGGAGTACCTGACCAGCAATATCGTGCTGATGAAGAACATGATCGCCGACGGTTACGCTGACGCCCGCACCCTGCAGCGCCGCATCCAGGCCGTCGAAGCCTGGCTGGCCGACCCGAAGCTGATGAAGGCCGATGCCGACGCCGAGTACGCCCACGTCATCGAGATCGATCTGGCCGACATCAAGGAACCGATCCTGTGCTGCCCGAATGATCCGGACGATGCCAAGTTCCTCAGCGATGTGGCCGGCACCAAGATCGATGAGGTCTTCATTGGCTCCTGCATGACCAATATCGGCCACTTCCGTGCCGCCTCCAAGCTGCTGGAAGGCAAGCGCGACATCCCGGTCAAGCTGTGGGTCGCCCCGCCGACCAAGATGGACGCACAGGAGCTGACCAAGGAAGGCCACTATGGCACTTTCGGCACGGCCGGTGCGCGCATGGAAATGCCTGGTTGCTCGCTGTGCATGGGCAATCAGGCCCAGGTCAAGGAAGGCGCCACCGTGGTGTCCACCTCCACACGCAACTTCCCCAACCGCCTGGGCAAGAACAGCAACGTCTACCTGGCCTCGGCCGAGTTGGCCGCGATCGCCTCCAAGCTGGGCCGCATCCCGACGGTGGCCGAGTACCACGCGGACATGGGCGTGATCAATGCCGACGGCAGCAAGATCTACAAGTACATGAACTTCGACCAGATCGAGGAGTACGCTGAAACTGCCAAGGGCGTGACGGCCTGAGTCTGAATCAGGCTTGACCATCAGCGGCCCGCCGACGCGAAGTCGGCGGGCCGCTGTCTTTGTGGCCCGCGCGGTACAAAGTCGCATGAAGCGCCCGCGCTTTCACTTACAGTCGATCCGATGACGCCCACCGCGCCGGAGTGATGCCATGAGTGCAGCTCAGCCCAAACCGACCTCGGCCTACAAGGTGCTGGTGGTCGACGACCAGCAGCAGATGCGCCAGATCATCCGCGAGTCGCTGTACCGACTGGGCATACGCACGGTGCTGATGGCCGGCAATGCGGCCGAGGCGCTGAAGGCCATGCGTGGCGAGGGTATCGATCTGGTGCTCAGCGACTACAACCTCGGCGAAGGCCCGGACGGGCAGCAGTTGCTGGAGGCCGCGCGCGGCGCCAAGCTGCTGAGCCCGGTCGCGCCGTGGATCTACATCACCGCCAATGCCTTGCGCACCGACATCCTGGCGGCCGGCGACTTCATGCCCGACGGCTATATCGTCAAGCCCTTCACCGACCAGCTGCTGTCGCGCTATATCGAGGCGCTGTCGACCCGCAAGCAGACGCTGGCGCCCTTGCTGCTGGCGGTCGAGGCCCAGCAGTGGGACAGGGTGCTGGAGACGGCCGAGGGCTTCATCCGGCGCGGCGACGCGCTCAGCGTCGAGGGCCTGAAGCAGAAGGCCCAGGCGCTGATGCGGCTGGCCCGCTTCGAGGACGCCCGCGCCTGCTACGCACAGGCGCTGCAGCTCAATACCGAACTGTCCTGGGCCCAGCTGGGTCAGGCCCAGGCCTTGCGGGCGCTGGGCAAGACTGAGCAGGCCCGCGCCGCGCTGGAGCAGCTGACACGCGAGCAACCCTCCTACGCCAGCGCCTATGACGTGCTGCTGGAGATGGCCGAAGACCAGGGCGACGCACAGGCGGCCATGGGCATCGCCCAGACCGTCGCCGATCTGGTGCCGAACGCCAAGCGCAAGCTGCGCCTGGGCAGCCTGGCCCTGGGTGCCGGCGAGACCGAGACCGCGTTGAAGGCGCTGGAGCAGGCCGCCGCAAAGAACAAGCACGCGGTCCAACCGACGCCGCAGGCCCAGCTGCTGCTGACCCAGGCCCTGCTGGACAAGGGCGACGCCCTGCGCGCGCTGGGTCTGGCCGTCGAGCTGGCCAAGAAGTTTGCCGACTCGCCGGACGCGGGCCTGCTGGCCAAGGCGCTCAGCGCGCAGGCCCAGCAGCGCCTGGGCAATGCGGCTGCCGCTACCGCGCTGATGCAAGAGGTCGAGCAGCGCATGGCCAAGACGCCGCTGGACGAGCAGCACAAGCTGCTGATCGCAAAAAGCGCGCTGGCCACCGGCCAGACCGCGCTGGGCCAGCAGCTGATCACCGAGCTGGCGCGCAACCACAGCGACCGCCCCTTGCTGCTGGCCAGTGCGCTGCGCGCTGCCGAGGGCACGCCGGCCGAGGCCGAGTGCCGGGCGCTGATCGAGCAGGTCGGCCGCGAGATGACAGAAGCGATGAACGCGCTGCAGCAAGCCAAGCGCAGCGGCGATGTGGCGCGGGCACTGGAGCTCGGCGAGCAGGCGCTGACGCTGTCGCCGCAGAACTTCAATGTACTGATCGAGCTGTGCAGCCTGCACCTGATCGCGATGGGGCGCGAGAGCGCGGATGCACGCGAACCGCATCGCGCGCGCGCCGCCGAGCTGCTGGCCCGGCTGGAGCACAGCCACCCCAATCACGACCGCGTCGCGGCGGCCCGCAAGTTCTATCGCGAGCGCGCCGGCGCCGCCTGAGCCATGCTGGATCGCTACCTCAACGCCGCGGTGCTGCACGACCTGAAGAACCGCCTGGCCATCCTCAGCGACGAGCTGACCAAGCTCGGCCGGCTGGACCTGCCGGCCCAGGCCCATCAGCATGCGCGCCAGGCCCATGAGCAGGCCCATGTGCTGACCCGCAAGCTGGTCGAGTTCCTGACCGCCCAGCAGGCCAGCGAGGCCGGCGGCCTGCGCGCCGCCGCGGCCGAGGAGATTCCCGAGGCGATGCTGCAGGACATGCATGCCGAGGCCCAGATGCTGATACACGGCGGGCTGCAACTGCAGCTGGAGATCGCCGCTGCGGTGCCGCCCTTCTGGTTCTTCGATCAGCATCTGGTGCGGCTGGCGCTCGACTCGGCGCTCTACAACGCGCTGCGCTTCGCACGCAGCCGCATCGTGCTGGGCCTGCGGGTCGAGGACGGCCAGCTGTGCTTTTCGGTGCGCGATGACGGCCCCGGCCTGCAGGCCACGCCGGCCCACAACTCGACGGGCCTGGGCCGCCTGGTCTGCGACGAGGTCGCCAAGGCCCATCGCAACAAGGGCCGCAGCGGCCGCAGCGTGCTGCGCAACCATGCGGACGGCGGCGCGGTGTTCGAGCTGTTTCTGCCCTGATGCGTCAAGACCGGCCTGCTAGCATGCCGGCTCCCCTGCCCTCGCCCATCCCGATGAATCCAACCCGTGCCCTCCTCCTGATCCTGCTGTCCCTGGCCGGCGGCGCCCGAGCCGCCGAGCTGAAGCTGCGCATCCTGCAGACCAGCGATGTGCATATGAACCTGCTGAACTACGACTACTACCAGGACAAGAGCACCGATGAATACGGCCTGGCCAAGACCGTCAGCCTGATCAAGGCGGCGCGGGCCGAGGCCAGGAACAGCCTGCTGTTTGACAACGGTGATCTGCTGCAGGGCAATCCGCTGGGCGATGTGGTGGCACGGGTCAAGCCGCTGGCCAAGGACGCCGTGCACCCGGCCTACAAGGTGCTGAACCTGCTGAAGGTGGACGCCGCCAATATCGGCAACCACGAGTTCAACTATGGCCTGCCGTTCCTGCGCCAGGCCATCGCCGGCGCGCAATTCCCCTATGTCAGCGCCAATGTGGTCGAGGCCGGCAGCGGCAAGCCGGCCTTCACGCCCTATGTGATCCTGCAGCGCACGCTCGTCGATGAGGCCGGTCAGAGCCATGCGCTGAAGATCGGCGTGATCGGCTTTGTGCCGCCGCAAATCATGCAGTGGGACCGCCAGCATCTGGAGGGCCGGGTCCAGGCGCTGGACATCATCGAGGCGGCCCGGCGCTATCTGCCCGAGATGCGCGCGGCCGGCGCCGAGCTGGTGGTGGCGATCGCGCACAGCGGCTTCGAGAAGACCGAGCAGCCCAAATTCGCCGAGAACGTGGCCGCCCAGCTGGCCCGGGTGCCAGGTGTTGACACCTTGCTGCTGGGCCATGCCCATGCCGAGTTCCCCAGCCCCACCTTCGCCGGCTACCCCGGCGTGGATCTGGTGCGCGGCAGCATCTTTGGTGTGCCCAGCGTGATGCCGGGCCGCTGGGGCGATCATCTGGGCGTGATCGATCTGAAGCTGGACAACAGCAGCGGCGCCTGGAAGGTGGTCGAGAGCCGCGCCGAGATTCGCGCGATCTACCAGCGCAGCAGCCGGCGTGCGCTGGTCGAGGCCGATCCGATGGTGGCGCAGACGATTGCGGTCGAACACCAGCAGACGCTGGACTATGTGCGCAGCCAGGTGGCCATCACCGAGGCGCCTATCCACAGCTACTTCGCCCAGGTGGCCGACGACCCCTCGGTCCAGGTCGTCGCCCAGGCCCAGCTGGCCTATGTGGCACGCGCGGTGCGCGGCACGGCCTATGAAAAGCTGCCGCTGCTCTCGGCCGCCGCGCCCTTCAAGGCCGGCGGGCGCCAGGGCTGGAGCAATTACACCGACATCCCGGCCGGCCCGGTCGCGATCAAGCATGTGGCCGATCTCTATGTCTACCCCAACACCATCAAGGCGGTGAAGATCACGGGCGCCGAGCTGCGCGAATGGCTGGAGATGTCAGCCGGCCAGTTCCGGCAGATCGACCCCAAGGGGCCGGCCGAGCAGGCGCTGATCGAGCCGGGCTTTCGCTCCTACAACTTCGACACGGTAGAGGGCGTCAGCTACGAGATCGATGTCAGCCAGCCGGCTCGCTACGATGTCGAGGGCAAACGCAGCCCGGCCCAGGGCCACCGCATCGTCAATCTGCGCTACCAGGGCAAGCCCGTTGACGCGGCCGCCGAGTTCCTGGTCGTCACCAACAACTACCGCGCCAACGGCGGCGGCGGTTTCCCGGGCCTGGGCGCCGAGCGCATCGTGATCGACGCGCCCGACGAGAACCGCGAGGCGCTGGCCCAGTACCTGAGCACGGTCAAGCGCTTCAACCCCTCGGCCGACGGCAACTGGCGCATCCTGCCGGTGCCGGGCATCCGGCTGCGCTTCAGCTCAAGCGCCAGCGGCATCCAGCACCTGCCGCGCACGCCGGCCGTGCGCCTGGTCAAGGACCAGGGCGACGGCTCGGCCTTGTACGAGCTGGCGCACTGAGCGCTACGATCATTCAAGGACGCGGCCGCAGGATGGTCAGCTCCGGATCGAGTGCGGAGGATGCCGATGAGACAGGCTCGAACTCGGTCGTGATCCAGTCATAAAGCACTGGATGCAATCGGCTGTAGCGCTGCTCGGGTCTCCCGTCGAGCGCATGATCTGACAAGAGCACCAGCCGCGGCGGTGCCGCCTGCAGACGACCCAGTTCGGCATGCTCGAAGGCCGTATCGCGAGGAAACAGCGAGTAAATCTCCCAGATCGGCATGCGGGAGCGCTGGATTGCATAGAGGCTGGGCATATCGGGCACCGCCAGAAAGCGCTCGCCGGCCTCCGGATACGCCGCCAACGCCGCGCTGCAGGCCAGGTACCGCTTGGCGACGGAGGGGTACATATGCAGGGTTTGCCCCGTGACGCTGGCGCTGAGCAGCTTGCGGCTCAGCAGCCGGTGCGCCAGATAAGGCTGCTCCAACGACAGCGCCAGCATCGAGCCCGCCAACAGCGCGGCGCCCAGCACAGATGCCAGTCGCACGCCGCGTAGCGCTGCGGCACCAAGCGAGGCAAGTAGCAGGGGAAAGATGCCCAGGGCCAGGTGGGTCAAGTCGGCACGCGAGAATGCGTAGTGCGCATAAGGCCAGCCAGCCAGCGCGGCGGCCACCAGCAGTTGGTTCGCGGGTCGCTGCAGTGGCTGACCTCCAGCGATCAAGCGGGCAAGGATGAGCAGCGGCACGAGCAGAATGAGCACGAACCCGAGCCCGACCAGAATCCGCGCAGCGCCGATGATGCCGCCGGCTTGCGCGACATCGACCATCCAGGGCCACGGCACCGGCAGGCCGATATTGGTGCTACCGCTGCGCAGAAGCATCAAGATGCTGGCGATGAATGCTTCCTGGAAGCCCGGTACCACGGCCATCATCCAGAATGTCGGACTGAAGCCCACAACCACGCCGGCCGCGAAGACCAGGCCCAGGCGCAATGTGCCCGGCCGATCAGTCTGCTTGAACCACAGCAGCAGCAACACGCCGCCGACTGCCACCGCCCCGTAAACGCCGTGGTTGCGACCCATCATCGCAGCCAGCCCCAGCAACAGGCCAGCGCTGAACCAGGCGGTGCGTCGGCGCGAGCCCAGCATCAGCACCAGCAGCGCCACAATCATGACGCTGGTGCCATGATCGAACACCTTGTAGTAGGGGTAGACCCAGATCGTCAGCAGCGCGGCTGTCAGCAGGGCCAGCGCGAGGCGGCCAAGGCCCGCCGCCGGCACCACACGAAGTACCAGATAGACGCCGAGCCCCGTGCCGAGCAACTGGTAGGCCACCGCGCCCAGCCGTGCCGCAAGAATGCCCTCATCGCCGAGCAGGCGCATGGCGGCGGCCAACCAGTAGTAGCGGCCGATGTCGTAGGCCATGAAGTCGCGCATCGGCACTTCGCCGTGCAGCACGCGCTGGGCCCCGTACCAGAGATAGCCTTCGTCAGCGAGGTCGAAACCGTAGCGCCAGCCGAGCGCGAACCAAAGAGCGGTGATGCAAAGCGCGGCAAGCGCCGCCCACAGCAGCGCTCCCCGCGCGATGCGCGGTTCCATCCCGATGCCGAGCGCCTGCATCAATGCAGCAGCGACAGCGCGGTCTGGATCACCTCGCTCTGGTGTTCCTCCAGACCCAGCCATAGCGGCAGGCGAACCAGCCGCTCACTGAGTTTCTGGGTGTGCTCGATCGGGCCGCCGAGCCGGCCGACCCGGCTGCCAAACGGTGAGTTGTGCAGCGGCACATAGTGGAAGACCGTGCCTATGCCTGAGGCCTTCATGCCCGCAATGAAATGACTGCGCTGCTCCAGATTGGGCAGCAGCAGATAGTACATATGGGCGTTGTGCATGCAACCCTCGGGCACGGTCGGACGGCGCAACCAGCCGGCCTGCTCGGCCTGGGCGAAGAAGCGGTGGTAGGTCGACCAGAGCTGCAGCCGCCGCTGCGTGATCGGGTCGGCCTCTTCCATCTGCGCCAGCAAAAACGCCGACACCAGCTCGCTGGGCAGATAGGACGAACCGCAATCGACCCAGGTGTACTTGTCCACCTGGCCGCGAAAGAACTGGCTGCGATTGGTGCCCTTCTCACGGATGATCTCGGCCCGCTCGACAAAGCGAGCATCGTTGACGAGCAAGGCCCCCCCCTCGCCCGAGATGATGTTCTTGGTCTCGTGAAAGGAAAAAGCCCCCATATGCCCGATGCTGCCGAGCGGGCGCCCCTTGTAGCTGGCCATCACCCCTTGTGCCGCATCCTCGATCACCAGCAGTCCGTGGCGCCGGGCGATCTCCATGATGGTGTCCATCTCGCAGGCGATGCCCGCGTAATGCACCGGCATGATGGCCTTGGTCCGCGGCGTGATCGCGGCCTCGATCTTGTCTTCGTCGATATTGAGCGTGTCGGGGCGGACATCGACAAAGACTGGCACCGCGCCGCGCAGCACAAAGGCATTGGCTGTCGATACAAAGGTGTAGGAAGGCAGGATGACCTCGTCGCCCGGCCCCAGCCCGGCCAGCATCGCCGCCATCTCCAGCGCACCGGTGCAGGAATGAGTCAGCAAGGCCCTGTGCGTACCGGTGCGCTCCTCGATCCAGCGCCCGCAGCGCTTGGTGAAGTCGCCATCGCCGGCCAGATGTCCGTTGGCATGGGCTTGCGCGATGTACCACAGCTCCTTGCCCGTCATATAGGGCTTGTTGAAGGGGATCATCCTGATGTCTCCGTATCGCGGTGCGTCGAAGCCGGAACTCGAAACACCCAGAACTTCTGAAGCACAAACAGCAGGCCGGCCAATACGAAGATCATCACAGCCTGCACGATCGCGTGGGGCTGGCCCCAGCGATCTACCAACAGATACAACACTGCCAGATTGAGCAGGTAGCCCAGGCCATAGGCCGCCAGATAGCGACCGAAGGCCGGCCCATGCCCCCCGCCATGCCCAAAGGTCCAGCGCCGATTGAACACAAAGGTCTGCAGCACCCCGACCAGATAGAGCAGCGACATGGCCAGCTTAGGGCCGAGACCCAGCGCTGTCAGCCCCAGGTACAGCAGATAACCCAGCGCATTCGAACTCAGCCCGACGATGCCGTAACGCAGCAACTGTCGTCGGGTGCTCATGATCGCAGGGCTGTTGCGTCGCGCCATCCCCAGATATAGGTCGGCGCTGCGGGTCCGACATGGAACAACAGGTCGACAATGCTCACCCCATGCTCGAACGGCGGATGTGCCTGCCCGTATTCGGGGTAGCCGGCATAGTCCTTCCACTGCAACTCCACGCCCAGTTCGGCAAAGCGTGCCGGCTCGATATAGGCACGAGCCGCCGGTCCGGACAGATAGTGGCTGGCTCCGCTCTGGCGCACCAGATCAAGCAGGCGCTCCTGTTTCTCACCGCTGAGCGAGTAGCTGCGCGAGTCCTCGAAGCGCGTGCGCAGGCCCAGCAATTCGGTGGCAATGCGTCGAATCATGTGCTGATTCAGCTCCGACAGATATCGCCAGGCATGCGCAAGATAGATCTCCTCAAAGAACGGCCTGTAATGACCAAAGAACGGGCTTTGGCCATAGCTGTGGCGCAGGCTGTCCCAGTGCGACCGCTGCCAGCCGGGATCGATCAACTCCACTTCGCAGACCAGGCGCTTCGCATCGATGCCGGTCGGTATCGTCAGCCACTGGCTGCCCCGCGCGGTCTTGATCCGGTTGCGGTTGCGCCAATCGTTCTTGGTGTACTGCACATCGTCATAAAAGATGAACACATCGGCGTCATGGATCAGGTCGAAGTAGCCCTTCCACGGGATGTAGTTCGATTGCAGGACCACCAGTCGCATCAGCGGCTCGGCTCAGGAAAGCGCTCCAGCAGTTTCAGGCGGCTGCCGGGCGGCAACTGCTGGTGATCGGCAATCGCCGCGCCCGCGCCCACAAAGCTGTCGGCACCCAGGTTGACATGGCCGCACAAGGTGGCGTTCGGTGAGATGAAGCAGTTGGAACCCAGCTCGCTGTCGTGGCTGATGCAGGCGCCTGGCCACAGCACGCTGGCGGCACCGATGCGCGCGCGCACATCGACCAGGGCGCCGGCCATCACCATGCAGCCCGGGCCGAGCACCGCGCTGTCGGCGACATAGGCACGCGGATGGACAAGGTTGGGCGTGGCATAGCCGGCGGCAAGCACCTGTTGCCAGACACGCCAACGCGCAGCCAGATTCTTGTAGCCGATCGCCAGCACCAGGCCGCAACGGCCGGGTGGATGCGAAATGCACACCTGATCGAAGCTGCCAAGCACGCCGTCGCCGCTGCCGCTGTCGTCAATCTTGCCGAGCACCTCATGGCCGCAATGCCTGGCAAGCTCAGCCACGGTCAGCGAAAAATCACGGGAACCATAGATCAGGATTTGCATCGATGGTCCCTTCCAAGAGAGCTCAGGCGGCCCGGCTCACACCAGCACCTCGACCACCGCCGGATGCCCCAGGAAGCCCTGCGGGCTGGCGCTGGCGCCGTAGGCCCCGGACTGGAACACGACGGCCAGATCGCCCGGCTGGGCCGCTGCGAGCTCCATCTTGTCGGCCAGCAGATCCAGCGGCGTGCACAGCGGCCCCACCACCGAGGCGCTCTCGACGCCAGCCTCAGCGCGTGTCTGGCTGATCATCGCCGGATAGTTCTTGCGTATCACCTGGCCGAAATTGCCCGAGGCCGACAGGTGGTGGTGCAGGCCTCCGTCGCAGAGCAGATAGACCTGGCCGCGCGAGACCTTGCGGTCGACGATGCGCGCCACATAGACCCCCGCCTCGCCGACCAGATAGCGGCCCAGCTCGATCACCAGTTCCGCCTGCGGCAGCTCGCTGGCCGCCCGCTCGGCAATCGCCTGCAGATTGGCGCCGATCGGCGCCAGATCCAGCGCCTGCTCGCCGGGGAAGTAGGGGATGCCGAAGCCGCCACCGAGGTTCAGGAACTTGACCGGGCCGGGCGCATCGGCCGCCAGGCGCAGCGCCAGCTCGTAGCATTTCTGCTGGGCCTCGCAAATCGCCTCGGGCTTGAGGTTCTGCGAACCGGCGAACAGGTGGAAGCCCTCAAACGCCAGGCCCAGGCGCCCGACCTCGGCCAGCGCCGCCGGCACCAGTTCGGCATCGATGCCGAACTGCTTGGGGCCGCCGCTCATCTTCATGCCCGAGCCCTTCAGCTCGAAATCGGGGTTGACGCGTATCGCCACCCGCGCCGGCAGGCCCAGTTCGGCCGCCACCGCCGCCAGCACCGGCAGCTCGCGCAGGCTCTCCACATTGACCAGCACACCGGCGGCCACCGCCTGGCGCAGCTCGATATCGCGCTTGGCCGGCCCGGCAAAGCTGATCTCGGCCGGGTCGGCCCCGGCGTCCAGCGCCACCTTCAGCTCGCCCGCCGAGGCCACGTCGATGCCGTCCACCAGGCCCGCCATCAGCGCGACGACGGCCGGCATCGGGTTGGCCTTCATCGCATAGTGCAGCTTGATGCCGGCCGGCAGCGCAGCGCGCAGACTGGCCACACGCTCACGCAGCAGGCGCCGGTCATAGGCATAGAACGGCGTCTGTCCGACCTGCTCGGCCAGCAGCGAGAGCCGCTTGCCACCGACGATCAACTCGCCGTCCTGCAGCGGGAACTGGCTCATCGCCGCATGCTGCGGCGGTTTCTTCACGGGACTCTCGCTCATAGATTCTTCTCCACCCAGGCGGTGGACAGCAGCTTGCGGTCGATCTTGCCATTCGGGTTGCGCGGCAGCGGGCCGGCCTGGGCCTCGATGCCGGCCGGCACCATATAGGCCGGCATGCGTTTGCGGCACTCGGCCTGCAGCGCGGCCAGGTCCAGCGCCGCGCTGCCGGCGGGCGGCGTCGCGATCACCTGGATGGCCTGGCCCAGCGTCGCATGGTCGACGCCGAAGGCCACGCACTCGCCGACCAGCTGGGTCGCATACAGCACCTCCTCGACCTCGGTCGGGCTGACCCGGTAGCCCGAGGTCTTCATCATCTCGTCGCGCCGGCCGATGAAATACAGATAGCCCTCGGCATCGCGGCGCACCGTGTCGCCCGAGAACACCGCAAACTCGGGCAGCTGCAGTCCGGCCTCGCGAGCGCCGGCCCCGACCGGCAGCGGCTTGTAGCGCTCGGCCGTCTTCTCGGCATCGTTCCAGTAGCCCAGCCCCACCAGCGGGCCGCGGTGCACCAGTTCGCCCGGCTCCTCGGCCGCGCATTCGCTGCCATCCTCGCGCAGCACCAGGATCTCGGCGTTCGGAATCGCCTTGCCGATCGAGTCGGGCCGCAGATCGACCTGATCGGGCGGCAGATAGGTCGAGCGGAAGGCCTCGGTCAGGCCGTACATCAGGAAAGGCTTGGCCTGCGGCACGCGCTGGCGCAGCAGTTGCAGGGTCTCGCGCGGCATGCGGCCGCCGGTGTTGGCGAAATAGCGCAGCCGCTGGTTGATCGCGGCCGGCCACTCCAGCTGGGACAGCTGGATATAGAGCGGCGGCACGGCGGTCAGCCCGGTGATGCGCTCGCGCTCCATGGCCTTGAGCACATCGCGCGGCAGCAGATAGTTCAGCAGCACGACGCGGGCGCCGACATGGAAGGCGGTGGTCAGCTGGCTGAAACCGGCGTCGAAGGACAGCGGCAGCGCGGCCAGCAGGCTGTCCTCGGGCCGGTTCTCCAGATAGGACGCCACGCTCTTGGCGCCGGCCACCATATTGCGGTGCGACAGCACCACGCCCTTGGGCCGGCCGGTGGAGCCCGAGGTGTAGAGGATGGCGGCCATATCGCCGTCGATCACGCGGTGGCCGGCCTGCGGCGGCGCGTCCAGCAGATCGGCGAAGCGGTGCAACGGCAGACCGGCGCCATCCGCCGCAGCGGGCGCCTCGGTCAGCACCACATGGCGCAGCCCCGGGCAATCCGGCAGGGTCTCGCGCAGCAGCGCATGGCGCTCCGGCGAGGTGATCAGCACCCGCACCTCACAGTCGCGCAGGATGAAGCCGACCTGCTCGGGCTTGAGCAGCGGGTTCAGCGGCACGAACACGCCACCGGCGGCCGGCGCGCCAAAGCTGGCGATCACGGTCTCGAAACGCTTTTCCAGATAGATCGCGACCCGCTCGCCGCGCTGCAGGCCCAGGGCCCGCAAGCCAGCGGCCAGCGCCTGGATCTGCTGCGCCAGCTCGCCGTAAGAGAGCTGGCGTTCCGCCAGGCTCAGGGCCGTCGCTGAGGGCGAGCGCAGTGCACTGCGCAGCGGCAACTCATGCAAAAGCACGCTGTCGCCAGAAAAATCCACGTGGTCAGCTGTCATGGAACTCATCGAATATAGGGGGCGGCACTCGCTGGCAAGCCCGAAGCACGGCCGGAGCCGCATCGTACAGGGGGCCGCGCCGCCTATGCAAAACCTGCGTGACATCCTGCCGCCACGCCCCTCAGGATAAGGGGGCACCCCGACACGGAAGGAGCCGGGCGCACAGTTAAGATGCGCCGCAGTCGTGGGCAGCTTCGCCCCTGGGAAAACATAGAAAAAACATGGACGCCGAAAAGCAAGTTCTGCGCATTCTTGACGAGGTTCTGAGCCTGAACGGCCGCGGCACCAGCTTCGACCGCGACACCGCCCTGCTTGGTGCCATCCCTGAGCTCGACTCAATGGCGGTCGTCAGCCTGATCACTGCCTTCGAGGAACAGCTGGGCATCAGCATCGGCGACGACGAGATCGACGGTGCGACCTTTGCCAGCGTCGGCTCGCTGAGCGACTTCGTTGCGGCCAAGCTGGCGGTTTGACCTCGACGCCCCGTGGCCAACCGCACACAGGCATTCTTCCTGCCCGCCGCTGACGCAGGCGCGCGCTTTTGCCTGTTCCACCCCTTTCAGGGCGGGGTGCTGCGTGGTCGTGTGATCCACATCCAGGCACTCGGCGAGGAGATGAACAAATCGCGCCGCATGGCCGCGCAGCAGGCACGCGCGCTGTCGGCAGCCGGATTCAGCGTGCTGCAGATCGACCTGTTCGGCTGCGGCGACAGCGATGGCGACTTCGGCGACGCCGCCTGGTCCGACTGGATTGCCGATGTGAAACTGGCCTGCACCTGGCTGCAGGCCCTCGACGACGCTCATCGGCAGGTGCCGCTGTGGTTGTGGGGCCAGCGGGTTGGTTGCCTGCTGGCGGCCGAGGCCGGGGCCCAGGTCGCAGAAGCCTGCAACTACTGCTTCTGGCAGCCGGTCACGGCCGGCAAGTCGGCGCTGCAGCAGTTGCTGCGACTGAAGCTGGCGGCCGGCATGGTCGGTGGCGGCGCCAAGGGCCAGATGGACGAGATGCGCCAACAGCTGGCTCTGGGCCAGCCGGTGGAGCTTGGCGGCTATCTGCTGAGCCCGGGGCTGGCCAGCGGGCTGGAGGCGGCCCGCCTGGTGCCGCCGCCCGGCGGTGGCGAGCTCGCCTGGTTCGAGCTGAGCACGCGCGCCGATGCGCAGCAGTTCAGCCCCGTCAGCGAGCAGACCCTGCAGCAATGGCGGCAGGCCGGTTATCGCGCGCGGTCGCAGTTGGTCCAGGGGCCATCGTTCTGGCAGACCACCGAGATCGAGGATGCGCCGGCGCTGATCGCGGCCACCACGGCAGCATTGCTGACGCCGGCCACCACGCTGTCGCCGGCCGAGGTGGGCTTAGCATGAGCGGCTACAGAGAAACCGTCGTCCAGTTCGACTGCCAGGGCGAGCGGCTGCTGGGCGTGGCCGCGCTGCCGCCTGACGGGCAAGCTATCCACAGAACCGGCGTCGTCATCGTCGTCGGTGGTCCGCAGTACCGTGCGGGCAGCCACCGCCAGTTTGTGCTGCTGGCGCGCAGCCTGGCTGCGGCGGGTTTCGCCGTGCTGCGCTTCGACTACCGAGGCATGGGTGACAGCGAGGGCGCCCAGCGCGACTTCCAGAGCGTCACGGCCGACATCGGTGCCGCCATCATGGCCTTGATGGCGCAGTCCGATGCCATCAAGCGCATCGCGCTGTGGGGTCTGTGCGACGGTGCCTCGGCGGCCCTGCTCTACAGCGAAGCCACCCGGGACCCGCGCCTGGCGGGCCTGTGCCTGCTCAACCCCTGGGTGCGCAGCGAGTCCAGCTTGGCCCGCGCCCAGGTCAAGCACTACTACACGCAGCGCCTGTTCGACAAGAGCTTCTGGAAAAAGCTGCTGTCGGGTCGTGTGGGCCTGGGCGCACTGGGCGGCTTGATCAGAAGCGTCAGGCGGGCGACCCGGTCGAACAGTCTGCCGGCAGCAAGCGCCGCATTGAGCTATCAAGAGCGCATGGCGCTGGCCTGGCGCGGCTTCAAGGGCCAGATCCTGCTGCTACTCAGCGGTGTCGATCTGACCGCCAAGGAATTTCTCGAGTTCGGCCAGATCGACCCGTCCTGGGCCGGGGCCCTTAAGCTCGCTCATGTGACACGGCTGGATTTCGCCGAGGCCGATCACACTTTTTCCGACGGCAAGCAGCTCGCGCTGGCCAACGCCGCTGTTCGCGACTGGTTGCTTGCCCTGGCACGCAAGGAGGACTGATGCGATCCCGTACTGACCCCAGCCAAGGCCGGAGCCCGCTGTCGATGAGCTGCCTGAGAACAGCGCTGATGAGCCTAAGCCTGCTGTTTGCCGCCACGGGCCATGCACAAACGAGTATGTGCGGCTCGCTGGCCAGTTCCTACGGCCCTTTCGATTTCCGGACCGACAAGGACAAGCTGCCCATCGTGACCACAGCCCACTTCACACCCGAAGTGGAAGCACTGATCCGTGGCACAACCTCGCGCCTGCCGGGCGGCGACATCGCCTACACCTTGCGTGCAATCCCCAACCATCACGGCGCTCTGATCGCGATCGTCAGGCTCGGCGAGAAGGAAAAGACCGACAAGCCCCACGGCTCCACATTCACGGTCGAGTGCTGGTTTGACCGCGCCATCCGTTTCCGCGCCGATGATCAGCTCGTGCGCATGATTTACGCCGACTACCTGATCAAGAAGCAGCGTGAGGCCGATGCACGTGCGCAGCTGGATGTCGTCAAGACCCTCGCGGCCGACAATGCTTTCACCCATCACAACCTCGGCCTGCTGCTGGCCGATCTGAAGGACTACGACGCCGCACTGCTGCATGCCCACCGCGCGATGGCGCTGGGCTTGTCGCACAGCGCGCTGCGCGACAAGCTACTCGCAGCAGGCCGATGGCGAGACCCCGTCCCGGCCGAGGCCTCCAGCGCAGCCAGCGCGGCCTCGCAGTGAAACAGCAGCTGTTGCAAGACAGGTCTGCGCCGAGCGCAGGGCCCGACTCTGCCCAGGCCACGGATCAACCAGGCGTTCGGGCGATGCCCCGTGGGCCGGTCTTCGGCTGGGACAATTTTGGCTCGGTCCCTGGCTGTGAGCTTCATGGCGTCGAGCAGCTCCCGCATCTGGCGTACACCACCAGTGGCCGGGCGGCCATCTATCAGGCATTGCGCCAACTGAAGCTGACGCGAGACAGCTCGGTGCTCGTTCCAACCTATCACTGTCCCACCATGGTCGCGCCGGTCCTGCTGGCCGGTGCTCGGCCCAGCTACTTCGGCATCCTGCCAAATGGCCTGCCCAATCTGGACAGCATCTCCCCCGAGCTTGCCCGACATGCCTCAGCCATGCTGGTGCCGCACTACTTCGGCCTGCCGCAATCACTGGCGGCCGTTCGGGCCTGGTGTGACGCGCACGGCATTGCGCTGATCGAGGATTGCGCGCACAGCTTGTTCGGCACGGCCGGCGAGCGCAGCGTAGGCGCCTGGGGTGACTTCGCGACCGCCAGCCTCTCCAAATTTCTGCCGATCCCGGAGGCCGGATTGCTGGCCTCGGCTCAGCGACCGCTGGCACCGCTGCAACTGGCGCCACAAGGGATGAAGGCCGAGCTCAAGGGTTTTGTCGATGTGCTTGAAGTCGCGACGCTGAATCGGCGTTTGACCGGACTGAACCATCTCGTCGGTGGCCTGTTCCGGCTGAAGAAGGCCTTGCGCGGCACGACGGTGGTGGGCGGCGGCAGCGCAGCCGAGGCCAACTCGGAGAGCGATTTCATGTCGGCTTGCGATATGCAGCGTATTGACCGTGCCCCGCTGGTGGCCTCGGCATGGCTGGTAAGGGGGCTGCCACGCAGCCGCATCATCGCGCGTCGGCGCGAGAACTACGAGGCCTATGCCCGCGAACTGCGCGACTGTCGCGGTGCACGCGCCCTGCTGCAGATCGACTCGCAGCACAGCGCGCCCTACGTCTTCCCGCTATGGGTAGATGATGCTGATCGGGTCTATCAGGCGCTGCGGACCTGCGGCTATCCGGTATTCCGATGGGACCGCATCTGGCCGGGAACGCCCCAGCAGCCCGGCGATGCCGGGCCCTTGTGGAGCCGCCATGTGCTGCAGCTTTTGTGCCATCAGGATTTGCATGACGATGACATCGACGCCACGGCGTTGGCGATCAAGCGCCTGCTCGGCTGAGTCATGAATCGCCGCGCCGAGCCCCCTTCAAACCAAGAGAAAGCCGCAAGCCCGATGGCCAGCCCCCCGCTGCAATGGAAACTCCGACCGGCCCAAGCCCTGCGGGACGACCCGGCCATAAGGTCGGCCTGGGACCGGCTCAACAGCCAGCGCGGTGATCTGCCCTTCATGTCCGCCGACGCTGTGGGCGCTGCACTGGCGGCATTTGGCAGCGGCCAGGAGCGACTGGCCGTGGCCAGCCGGGGCGCGGAACCGGTGGCCTTGTTTGTGCTGGTGCCCGACGGCCGGCTCCGCTGGGCCACCTTCCAACCCTCGCAGCTGCCGCTGGGCACCTGGGTCGCCGCACCCGACCTGCAGCTCGCCGATCTGGCCCGCTCGCTTTGTCGCGGGCCATTGGGCCTATGCCTAGCCTTGTCGATCACCCAGGTTGACCCGTTATGCAGCCCCCGGCCAGCAGATGGGGCCGATGCGCGTGGCGACGACTACATCGAGACGGCCTGGATCGACGTGGCCGGCAGCTTTGAGGACTACTGGGCCGCGCGCGGCAAGAATCTTCGCCAGAACATGCGCAAGCAGCGCAACAAGCTGGCCGCCGATGGCGTCCAGACCTCTATGCGCATGATCACCGACGCCGCGTCGGTCGCATCGGCACTGGATCGCTACGGTGCGCTGGAAAGCGCCGGCTGGAAGGCTCAAGAAGGCACGGCCATTCACCCGGACAACGCCCAGGGACGCTTCTATCGCGAGCTCTTCGAGCGGGCGGCGGTGCGCGGCGAGATGGTGTTCTACGAATACCTGTTCGACGAACAAACCGTGGCGATGAATTTGTGCCTGCTGCGCCGTGGCCAGCTGATTGTGCTGAAGACGGCCTATGACGAATCGATCAAGGCCCTGTCGCCGGCCTTTCTGTTGCGCGAGGAAGAGCTGCAACGATTCTTCGGCGAGGGCCAGATCCTGCGCGTCGAGTACTTCGGCAAGGTGATGGACTGGCACACCAAGCTGACGCAGGACAAGCGCTGCATCTATCACTATACCCAGTACCGCTGGCCCTGGCTCACGCGGCTGGCGGAGCGTCGCCGCGCGGCGACGCGTCCATCCGCGCCGGCCACCGCCGACACCGCTGCGGTCGAAACCAACTGAGCCACCGATGATCACGGTCGTCATTCCCTATTTCCAGCGCAGCCCGGGTGTGCTTCGACGGGCGCTGGCCAGCATCGCGGCGCAGCAGGCCTGCCCGCTGCCGATTCATATCTTGGTGGTGGATGACGCCTCGCCGGTACCGGCCGACGATGAGATCACCGCGGCGACGCTACCGGACGACATCGGCATGACCCTGATCCGCCAGACCAATGGCGGCCCCGGCGCCGCGCGCAATACCGGACTGGACGCGCTGCCCGAGTCAACCCGTTACGTCGCCTTCCTGGACTCCGATGACGAGTGGTCGCCCGATCATCTGGTAAGGGCCGCACTGGCGCTGGACTCCGGCTTCGACTTCTACTTCGCCGATCACTACCAGCTCGACACCCAGGTCAGCGCCTTCGCACGTGCCGGCAAGCTCAAGGCCGGCGAACATCCGACACTGCCGCTGGCTGCGGCCAATCTGCACGCCTACCGAGGCGATATGGTCGACCAGATCATGCGCGGCAATGTCATCGGTACCTCGACCGTGGTCTATCGGAGGGCCGGCTTTTCGGAGCTGCGTTTTCGCATCGACTACACCAGCGCCGGCGAGGACTATCTGTTCTGGCTGGGCCTGGTGCGGGCCGGCAGCCGGATCGCGTTCTCGAGTCAGGTCGAGGCCACCTATGGCCGTGGCGTCAACGTCTATTCGGGTGCGGTCTGGGGCTCAGCCGAACACATGTTGCGGGTTCATAACGAGCTCAAGTACCGCAAGCTGCTGTTGCGCGAGTTCTGCCGCAATGCCGAGCAGGAAGCTTTCCTGCGCGTAGCCGTCCATCAGCTGCGACGCGACTTCATCCGCGACCTGACGCACCGGCTCAAGCACCGCAAGCCATTGCCCAGGGCCTTGCTGGGCCGCTATTTCAGGGACGACCCGGCCACGCTGTGGCTGGCACCGCTGCTGCTGCTCGAGATCCTTCGGGGTCAGCCATGAAACTGGTCTTCATCGATCCTAAATGCCCACGCCCCTATGACCCCGAGGTGCTGGCAACGCAGGGCCTGGGCGGCACGGAGGCCACGGTGGTGCGCATCGCCGGCGCCCTGAGCGCTCAGCACCAAGTCACGGTGTTCCAGCACAACCGCAAGAACGTCTGGCAGGGTGAGCGAGGGCTGTGCTTCAAGCCCATGGCCGACCTTGAGCAAGAGCTGGCAGCGGCCGACCACCTGGTCTTCGTCCAGAAAGCCCAGGACCTGGCCAAACTGCATCGTCGCAGCCGAGGCAGCTGGTGGCTGTGGCTGCACAACTATGTTCCGGAGGAGGTGCCGCTGTTCTGGCAGGACCATCTGCGCTACCGGCTGGGTGTGATCTGCGTCTCGCGCACCCATGCACTGCAAACGGCCCGCTACATCCAAAGCCAGTCGCACTCCTGGCTGACGGCTCGCTGGGCGCTGCGCGGAGGGCTGCTGTACCACCACAACCCGCTGAACCCAGCGCTCGGCACGCTGCCCGGCGCCAGCTACGATCCCTGCAAACTGACCTTCTTCAGCTCGCCCCACAAAGGGCTCGAGCAGGTCGTGGTCCAGTTTCGACGCGTCCATGAGATCGAGCCGAGATTCCGGCTGTATGTCGCCGACCCTGGCTATCTGAAAAACCTCGACAGCCGACAGCTTGAACACCCAGGCATCGTGCGGCTGGGTAGCCTGCCGCAGACCGAGGTCCTGCGACATGTGGCCGAGTCGCTGTGCGTCTTCTACCCTCAGACCAAACGCGCCGAAACCTTCGGCCTGGTGTACGCCGAGGCTCATGCCGTCGGGACGCCGGTACTGGCCCATGATTTCGGTGCCGCGCGCGAGGTGCTTGGCGACAGCAATCCGCCGCTTGACGCTGGCAGCGCCGAGACGGTGCAGCAGACCTTGTTCGCATGGCAGCACGGCCAACGGCCGACGGTGTGCGCCGACCCCAGATTTTCGCTGCCGCAGGTAAGCCAGGGCTGGAATCGGTTTTTCGCCGACCCGACGGCCTTCATTCGAACCCAGGGGCTGACATGAACACCGAGAAGCAACGCATCCTGGTCAGCATCCTGAACTGGAACAGCACGCCCGATACCCTGGCCTGCCTTCAACCACTGACCGCGCCGGCCGTAGACGGCATCGACTGCCTGGTGCTGGACAACGGTTCAACCGTCGACACGACCGAGCAGATCCGGCTCGCCTATCCGGGCGTCGAGGTACTTCGCACCCCGGTCAACCTGGGATTCACCGGAGGGCACAACCTGGTCTTCAAGCTGGCGCTGCAACGTGGCTACGGCTCGGTGCTGATACTCAACAACGACTGCAGCATCGCCCCGGACGCCATCCGGCGCCTGCAGCAGGTGCTGGATCAGCATGGCGATGTGGCGGCCGTTTCACCCCTGATCTACACCAGTTCGGCGACGCCGCGGCCCCAGGCCGTGGCGGGCTGGCTGGACTGGCGTCGGCAGCGCAGCGTCTATCCCTCAGAGCCGGGCGTTGCCGCGCCGGAGGGGCTGCCCACCCACGTACTGGGCACCGCCCTGCTGCTTCGCTGCGCCGCGCTGCGCCAGATCGGCCTGCTGGACGAACGCTACTTTGCCTACTACGAAGACAATGACCTGAGTGCTCGCATCGCCCAACATGGCTATCGAGCCCTCTACTGCGACAGCGCCACCGCACTGCATCGTTCGCGCGACATCAGCGAGTACAGCGCCATGGCCCTGTATCTGTCGGCGCGTAACAGTTGGCTGTTTTGGGGCACGCACACGCCGATGCCGTATCGACGTGGCATGCGACGCCGGCTGCTGAGTCAGTCCCTGTACAACCTGGCCCTGCTGAAGAAGAAAAATGCCGCGCCGGTGCTGCTGGATGCCGTCGTCGATGGCTGCTGGGACGCGCTGCGCGGCCGCTACGGAGCGCCCTCGCAGCCGCGTGGCAGCAGCCCCTGGCTGCTGCGCAGGCTAGCAACCATCGCGCCCTATCTGGTCAGCCAGTTGCTGGAGGCGCCGCTGACCACGCTGCGCCGCAAGCTGAGTCCTCGATGAGTCACGAACCGCGTCCATCCACCGCCGCCAATTGCCGGACAAGCCGCCATGACTGAAACCTCTGCCCTGCACAACGCCAAGCCGGCCGACTATTACCGCTATGCCCGCAAGGAGATGCTGCCATTCTTTCCGACACATCCAGGTCGGGTGCTGGATGTCGGCTGCGGAAGCGGTCGCTTCGGTGAATTGCTGAAGGACAGTTTCGCTGGTATCGAGGTATGGGGGGTGGAGCCGGTGGCCGAGGCCCAGGCCGTCGCCGCCGGCGTGCTGGACCATGCCTTGCTGGGCTTCTTCGATGAGGGGCTGCAACTGCCCGAGAGTCACTTCGACGTGATTGTCTTCAACGACAGTCTGGAACACTTCCCGGACCATGTACCGGCCCTGTCGCTGGCCTTGCGCCTGCTGAAACCGGGCGGCGCCATCGTGGCCTCGATCCCCAACATTCGCTATTGGCCCCATGTGCAGCAATACCTTTTCGAAGGCGAATGGCGCTATGAGTCGGCCGGCGTTCTGGATCGAACGCATCTGCGATTCTTCACCCGCAAAAGCATGCTTCGCGAGTTCGAATCGGCCGGCCTGAAGGTGCAGGACATCGGCGGCATCAACCCCTGTTGGCTGAGCTGGAAGTTCCGGCTGCTGCAGGCCCTGATGCCCGGTTTGATGAGCGATATGCCGTACCAGCAGTTCGCGCTGCGGGCCATCAAGCCGACGGTGCCGCGATGAAGAAGGTCTTGATGGTGGCCTTTCACTTTCCGCCGCTGGCGGGCAGCAGCGGCATCCAGCGCACGCTGCGCTTTGCCCAGCATCTGCCGGCCACCGGATGGCAGCCCCTGGTGCTTTCGGCCGCGCCACGCGCCTATGAGCGCACCAGCGAGGACCTGAACGCCGCCATCCCCGCAGGCACCGTGGTGCGGCGCGCGCAGGCCTTCGACACCGCGCGCCATCTGGCGCTGCGGGGGCGGTATCTGGGCGCAATGGCGCGACCGGACCGCTGGGTCAGCTGGCGCTTCGACGGCGTGCGTCAAGGCATGCAGATGATCCGCGAATTCAAGCCCGATGTGATCTGGAGCACCTACCCGATCGCCACCGCTCATCTGATCGGTGCCGAGTTGCAGCGCCGCTCGGGTCTGCCCTGGATTGCCGACTTCCGCGATCCGATGGCTCAGGACGGCTATCCGGCCGATCCGCTGACCTGGCAGCAGTACCGCGCGATCGAGGCCGTGGCGACCACCAAAGCGGCGCTGTGCACCTTCACGACGCCCGGTGCGGCCACCGAGTACCAGCGGCGCTACCCGGATGCGGCCGCCCGGATCAAAGTCATCGAAAACGGCTACGACGAGGAAACCTTCACCGACCTGGCACAGGGCGACGGCACGGTGCAGCCCTTGCAGCCCGGCTGCGTGACCCTGCTGCACAGCGGCATCGTCTATCCCAGCGAGCGCGATCCCAGCGAGCTGATGGTGGCACTGCGCCGGCTGCACGAGGCCGGCACCATCCAGCTGGGCCGGCTGAAGCTGCGCTTTCGAGCTGCCGTGGCGGACGAGCTGTTGCTGCGTCTGGCCGAGCAGCAAGGGGTGCTGGACTATGTCGAAGTCTGTCCGCCCATTCCCTATCGCGAGGCACTGGCCGAGATGCTGCGCGCCGATGGCCTGCTGATCATGCAGGCGAGCAACTGCAATGCCCAGATTCCGGCCAAGCTCTATGAGTACCTGCGCGCCGGACGGCCGGTGTTGTGCCTGACGGATCCGGCCGGCGATACCGCCCAGGTGCTGGGCCAGGCCGGCATCAATGCGATCGCCAGACTGGACGACGCACAAGACATCGCCGCCCTGCTGACGCGCTTTCTGGAAAGTGGTGGCCATGGCAGCTTGCAAACATTGCCCGAGGCTGGCTTTGTGCGTACTGCGTCGCGTCAGGGGCGCACCGAGGCCTTAGCTCGCATGTTGACCCAGGTGAGCGATCACTGATGCGCAATGAATCCAAGGGTTCGGCCGCATGCCCGGATGTGCGTGACCGCCCATGACGATAGAGCGCCAGTTCTCACTCGGCCTGCGCTGGGTCGCGGCCGGCCGCTTCGGCTCGCAGCTGATCTCATGGGGCGGCACCATCCTCGTGATGCGCCTGCTGGCGCCGCAGGACTACGGGCTGGCAGCCATCTGCACAGCCATCATGGCCATCGTCTCGATGGCGGCCGAGTTCGGCATCGGCGCCGGCATCGTGCAGGCGACACGGCTGGAGCCGCGCCAGCTGCGCAGCGTGTTTGGCGCCGCACTGCTGTTCTCCCTGGCCGGCGCGCTGGTCGTGGCGGCCGCCGCGCCGCTGCTGGCCTGGTTCTTCAAGGCGCCGGAGGCCGAACGCCTGATCCAGGCGTCGGCGCTGCAGCTGGTGCTGGCCCCGCTGGCGACCATGTCGGACGCCCATCTGCGGCGCGAGTTGCGGTTCCAGACCAGCTCCATCATCGATTTTGTGTCCATCGTTGCGGCCACATCGGCCACGGTATTGCTGGCCTGGCGCGGCAGTGGTGTGTGGGCCCTGGTACTGGGCCCGTTGATCGGTGCCGTCGTTCGGGTGCTGCTGCTGAATCTGCTGGTGCCACAACGCCTGCTGCCAAGCTTCGATCTGCGCCCCGCGCGTGCGCTGATCGGCTTCGGCTTCAAGATCGCGTTGTCACGCATTGCCAGCTATGTATTCGGCCAGAGTGATGTGCTGATCGCCGCACGCACACTGTCCAAGACATCGCTGGGCGAGTACTCTGTGGCGATGCATCTGGCAATGCTGCCGGTCGCCAAGGCCATGGCCATCGTCAACCAGGTCACCTATCCGGTGATTGCCCAGCTCAACCGCGATGGCGGCTCGATGCAGCCGCTGCTGCTGCGTGGCCTGCGACTGTTTTCCTATGTCGTGATGCCGGTGCTGTGGGGCTTGGCCGCCGTCTCACCCTGGCTGGTGCCCGCCCTGCTGGGGCCGCATTGGCAAGGCGCAATACTGCCGCTGCAGATCGTCGCGCTGGCGCTGCCGCTGCGCCTGCTCAGCGTGCTGCTGTCCAGCGTGATCCAGGGCATGGGTCATGCGGGACTGGATCTGCGCAACAGCATCACCGGTGTCGTGGTGCTGCCCTGCTGCTTTGTGGTGGGGGCGCAGTTCGGTGCCATCGGGCTGGCGCTGGCCTGGCTGGTCGGCCTGCCCATCCTGATCACGCTGAACCTGCAGCGCTCGCGGCCGGTGCTGGGCATCAGCCTGGGCAACGCGCTGCGGGCGCTTAGCAAACCGCTGGCATTGAGCGCGGCGATGGCTATTTGCGTCAGCCTGACGGGCTGGTGGGGCGCCGCCCACTGGAGTGCCTGGCCCACCCTGCTGGCCGCGATTTTCGTCGGCGCGCTCAGTTATCTGGGCCTGTTCTGGCTCCTGGATCGTGACAGCGTCCACCAACTGCTGCGCCTGGTCCGCCCCGCCCCGCAGGTCTTGCCCCGATGATGATGCTCCAAGGACCTCGCCAATGAACCACCAACCACCTCACGCCCACTTTGCGCGCCGCTCAGCGGCGAATCACTGATATGGCCGTTTTCCTTGCCGCTTATGCACTCGATCCGGCGTCTGCAGCGCTCGACCTGAGCGCGCGACTGCGCGCGGCGCTGGAGCCGGCCGGCCCGGCCCGGGTCGACCACACCGGCCGCGCCACGGTCGCCCATCTCGACCTGCAGCTCTGGCCCGGCGCTTCTACTCAGATCGACACGCAGGGGCTGATCGTCGTCGGCGGCGATCCGGTCATCTGCCATGGCCAGGAGGTACTGGACCGCAGCGCTGCCATTGACAGCCTTGCTGGCGATCTGGACCAGGGTCTGCTCGATGCGCAAGGCACCTTTGCCGGCATCCGCGTGGATCAAAGCGGCCGACGTTTGCGTGCCTTTACCGACAAGTTGGGCGTGCGGCCCATCTACTGGGCTCGCAGCAACACCCATCTCTACATCGCCTCGGCCTTCTGGCTGCTGCAGGATCTGCCGGATCTGCAAGCAGCACCGGACTGGCAAGCGGCGGCTGAGACAGCCGCCTTCGGCTTTCCGCTCGGCAATCGCAGCCTGCGTGCCGCCATCTCGGTGCTTGAATCGGGCCATGTGCTGCAAGTGCTGGATGGCGACCTGCAGTTGCAGTCTTACTGGGACTGGCGCCAGCTGAGCCCCAACCGGCTGCAGAAGCAAGAACTGCTGGCCTTCATTGAACAGGAGTTCCATGCGGCGGTGGACCGCCGCAGCCAGGACCAGAATGCAGTGATGTGCTTCCTGTCCGGCGGCATGGACTCGCGCCTGATCGCCGTGCGGTTGAGGGAGACCGGCAAGCAGGTGCACAGCCTGAACTTCGCACCCGAGGGTTCGCAGGATCTGGTGCTGGGCCGCCTGATTGCCGAGCGCCTGGGCTGCCATCACTTCGAGTATCCGAAGGGGAGCCAGGGCTTCGCCGAACGTCAGGTCGATGCCTTGAAGGCCTGGGCCGAGGTCAACAGCCGCTTGAGCACGCCACCCGAGCGGCCCGCGCTGATCTGGTCCGGCGACGGCGGCAGTGTCGGTCTGGGCCATGTCTACCTCAGTCGGGACATCATCGATCAGGCACGTCGCCATGGCCCGGCCGCAGCCGCGCGCGCGCTGCAAAACAGCAATGGCAACTTCCTGATGCCCAGCGTGCTGCGGCGGCGCTGGCGGCATCTGGCCGAGGTGCCGCGCAGCGGCATCGAGGCGGACCTGCTCTCGCGGCCGCAGATCGAGCCGGGCCGCAACTGCCATCTGTTCCTGATGCTCAACGACCAGCGCCGCCATCTGGCCCGCCATTTCGAGAGCCTGCACAAGACCCGCATCGATCTGGTCCTGCCCTTCTTCGACGCCCGCTTCCTGGCCGCCGTGCTGGCCAGCCCCGTCGACGAGTTCCTCGATCATGGCCTGTACAACGCCTTGATGGCCCGCCTGCCCTTCGAGGCTGGCGCCGTGCCCTGGCAGTCCTATCCGGGCCATCTGCCCTGCCCGGTGCCGGTGGACCCGAATCTGCGGCATCAATGGGACGATGGCTGGGTCGACGCCGAGGGCGTCAAACGCATGCGCGACGACCATCTGCGGCGGCTCAGCCGCGAACTCGGCGACAGCCGCAGCGTGCGCGCGGTGCTGGCCATGCCGCTGCTGCGCCTGCTGATCTGGGCCGAGCAGTTGGCAGGCCTTGAGCGCTACGGCTACCTGATCAATGCCACCGAACCCTTCCTGAACGCAGCCAAGGCCGCCGATGCCCGTGGTACTGCCCGAGAATCGCTGACATGACACAAGCACACCTCGCATCGACCACGGTCATCACGCGCGGCCAGCCGCGCTTTGCCGATGCCGGCAAGGCTGGCGAGAGGGCCTGGCTGGAACTGCTGGCGCCGCACGGCCGGTTGATCGATGGCCTGGCGCAAGGCCTGGCGTCCGTACAGGGCGATTTCGCAGTGGCGCTGACGACCGACTCCGGTGCCACCTTGCTGGCGGTGGACCGTTTCGCGCAGCAAACGCTTTGCTATCGCATGGGCCCGCAGGGGCTGCGCTTTGACGAGCGCGCCGATGCGCTCGCCGGCGCGTCCGAGCTCGATCCGCAGGCCATCTTCGACTATCTCTATTTCCACTGCATTCCCTCGCCGCGCACCATCTTCAAGGAGGTGCTGCGCCTGCCGCCAGGGCATTACGCGCTGTACCAGAACGGCCGGCTGACGGTCGCCCGCTACTGGAGCCCGTGCTTCGACGCGACGGGGCCGACCGATTTCGCCAGCCTGAAGCAGGAATTTCTGAGTCATCTGCAAGGCGGCGTGCGGCATCAGCTCGATGGCAGCAAACCGGCCTGCTTCCTCAGCGGCGGCACCGACAGCTCCACCGTCGCCGGCATGATCGCGCGCGAGACCGGCAGTGGCGCGGACAGCTACTCGATCGGCTTCGATGCCGAGGGCTATGACGAGATGGCCTATGCGCGGCTCGCCGCCCGCCATTTCGGCACCCGCCACCACGAGTACTACGTGACGCCGGACGATCTGGTGCGTGGCATCCCCGAGATGGCGGCCCATCTGGACCAGCCCTTCGGCAACTCCTCGGTGCTGCCGGCCTACTACTGCGCCAAGATGGCCCGGCAGGACGGCGTGAGCCGACTGCTGGCTGGCGACGGCGGCGACGAGCTCTACGGCGGCAACTCCCGCTATGCCAAGCAGCGCCTCTTCGATCTCTACCAGCAGGTGCCTGGCCTGCTGCAGCGCGGCCTGCTGGAGCCGCTGCTGCTGAAGACGCCGCTGGGCAAGCTGCCGTTGCTGAGCAAGGGCGCCAGCTATGTGGAGCAGGCGGCGATGCCGATGCCCGACCGGCTGCAGCTCTACAACCTGATCACGCGGGTCGGTCCGTCCCAGGTGCTGACGCCCGCAATGCTGTCGCGCATCGACCTGACAGCACCGCTGCGCCACCAGCAGGCGAGCTGGCGCGAACCGGCTGCATGCAGCCCGCTGAATCGCGAGCTGGCCTTCGACTGGCGCTACACGCTGGCCGAGAGCGACCTCCCCAAGGTGCGCGCCGCGACCGCACTGGGCGGCGTATCGGTGGGCTTTCCCATGCTCGACGATGCGCTGCTGTCGTTGTCGCTGCGCCTGCCGGATGACTACAAGCTCAAGGGCCAGCAGCTGCGCTGGTTCTTCAAGGAAGCGCTGCGAGGATTCCTGCCCGACGAGATCATCAGCAAACGCAAGCAGGGCTTCGGCCTGCCCTTCGGCGTCTGGACCACGCGAACGCCAGCGCTACGGGCAATGGCCGAGGATTCGCTGCGCGGGCTGGCCGGCCGTGGTGTCGTGCGCGCCGACTACATCAGCCAGCTCTTCGATCGGCAGTTGCCCGCCCACCCCGGCTATTACGGCGAGATGGTCTGGATCCTGATGATGCTGGAGCAGTGGTTGCGGGCCAAGGCGCCGGCTTACAAGCTGGGCTGAGCGAGGCGCAGCGGGGTCTCAGCTAGCGCGCCCACAGGTTATGCGCCAGCCGGCCGCCAAAGCGCAAGCGGCTGCGGTCCCAGGGGGTGAAGCGCGGCAGCTGGAACAGATCGGCATCGGCACGCGCAGCGCCCCAGGCCGTCGAGACCGCAGCCTTGAAGCCCAGCGAGCGGGCCACCGCGACGCTGGTGTCGTTGTAGTCCTCGCCCGGCTTGCCGTTCGGGTAGGCGAACAGATCGACCGGCTCACCCAGCAGATGCTCCAGCTGCATCTTGCTGGCAGCGATCTCGGCGCGCATCGATTCGGCATCCAGCCGGGCCAGGATCGGATGGCTGACGGTGTGCGCGCCGACCTGCATGCCCGCGCGCCGCAGCGCCACGACCTGGTCCGAGCTCATCATCAGATCGTCCGGCAGACGCACCGCAGCCCGCTCGGCCAACTCCTCACACAGGCGCTGGCGCTGCTCGACGGGCAGGTACTTGATCGCGCCGATCAGGCCGTCAATGGCCTGGCGGCGCTGCGCCGTCGAGTCCAGTGCCAGGCTGGGCGGCAGCGGCAGGTCCAGCCCTTGCAGATCAACGCGGGTGCGCGAACTGCGTCGCACGGTCTCGATCAGGCTGTCATTCCACATGCGGCCGCCGTCGAGGAAGCCGGTGGCGACGAAGAAGGTCGCGCACAGGCCATGGCGCTGCAGGATGGGTAACGCCACCTGCTCGTTGTCGGCATAGCCATCGTCAAAGGTGATGGCCAGCGCGCGTGCCGGCAGGCTGCGCTCTGACAGGCGCCGCACAGCCTCGTCCAGTGGCAAGACCTGGAACCAGGCCTTCAGCCAACCGCAGATCGCGTCGAACATCGCGGCGTCAATCTCGGACGGGAACAGAGGATCCGGCGCCGGCAGCACGCGGTGAAAGATCAGGATGTTCAGGCGCGCGCGCACGCCTGCGGGTGCCAGCAGAGTGAACAGGGGACGCAAGCTCATGGTGTTAAGGGCTTTGGGGCCGGGCCGCCGCCCAGCAGTTTCAGCCAGCGCGGTGCGGTTTCGGGCTCGGTCTTCCAGAGCTCCTTCTTCAGCCAAACGCGGGCACACACCACCACCACCATCAAATCGTAGGGCAAGTCGAAATAGGCCAGGCTCAGGAAGGCACCGCCGACCGCATAGGCGAGCAAAGACACCTGTGCCATGGTCCCAAGATCCTGGCACCACTTGGTTTGCATGTTCAGCTTGCCCAGGCGTATCAGCGCGCTGGCACTGCGCCAGGTGGTGATCCAGATGCCGAGATAAAGAAGCAGGCCGATGAAACCATGGTTGCCCATGACCTGGAAATAGATGCTGTGCGCGGCGTGGGTGCTGCCACTTTCCGGCGCATACAGAGCGAACAGCTCCGGTCGGGCCAGGTTGAAGCCAGCCCCAAAGGGGTGGCGCAGGGCATAGTTCCAGGCCACCACCCAGGCGTGGATGCGCCCCATCGCCGAATCGTCTTCCTGATAATCGTCAATGCTGCGCATGCGCTCGGTCCAATGCTCGGGCATGAACAGCAGCAACAGCACGCCGACCAGCACGAACACGATGGCCATCGGCAACTTGTTCTTGCCGCGCCACCAGAAGTACAGAACCATGGCCGAAATGGCCAGAAAGCCGCCGCGTGAGTGCGACCCCAGGGCCGAGGCTGCACAGCAAAGCATGGTGGCAACCAGCCCCCATTTCAGCCAGCGGTTGCTGACCTGCATGCGCAGGAACTGCAGCAAGGGGATGGTCATGATCACGGAGAGCGCAAATTCGTTGTTGTCCTCGATGAAGGAGCCGGGCGGCCCCCAGACCCGGAAGTTGCCGCCGCTGGCAAGCGTGAAGACGCCGCCCTTGAGCCCCAGCAGCGCGATCGATGCAATCACGACCCAGGCGAAGGTCATGATCTGCGCCTTGCTATGAAGCAGGGCCAACGCAACGAAGATCATCAGATTGATCTTGAAGATCTTGTTCCACTGGTAGTACTCGCCGTTCGGGTCCAGCCCCATCAACCATGAGATCGTCAGCCACACCGAGAACAGGGCCAGCCAGATGGTCGGCGAGCCCTTGAACGGCGAGCTTCGATCACGGGTGATGAACAGGCCTACCAAGGTGCAGGCGGCCGAAATCGCTGCCAGGGGCGCGTCATAGGCTATGCCCCAGGCAAAGCGATGCGGGTTCATCAGGCTGAGCCAGGTCCAGACCAGGATACCGATCCAGGGTTTGCGCAGCGCCGCGAAGGAACCGGCCAGCACGAGGGCAATGATGATCAGGTCACGCATCTGGGCTCAGCTCGCATGGCTCACGATGTAGCGGAACTTGCCCGACTTCTCGGTCGGAATGGCGTCGACCAGTCGCACCTCCACCGCCACCGAGACGCCCAGCCGTTTCTTGAAACCTTCGACGATACGGGCCGGCGCACCGGGATCAAAGCCCGGCTCGGGCACCAGCAGCACCTCGGTCAGCTCCCGGCTGTGCTGCACCACCTTGAAGGAGCGCAGTCCCGGCAGATCGCGCAGGATGTAGATCAGCGCCAGGCCGTGCATCACGGTGCCGTCAGCGGCAATCACGAAATCGGTGCTGCGGCCCTGGATCTCCTTGAGCATTGGCAGGCCGCGGCCGCAGGCGCAGGCACGCTCGTCCATCACCGCGATATCGCCGGTGCGATAGCGGATGAAGGGGAAGTCGCTGGTGGCCAGATGGGTGACGACAATCTCGCCGGCCGTGCCTAGCGGCACCGGCCGGCCCTCCCGGTCCAGCAACTCGACGATGATGTCCTCGGCCGTCAGATGCATGCCGCCGCTGGGGCACTGGTGGGCGATGAAGCCGGCGTCGCGGCCACCATAGCCATTGGCCACCGGGCAGCCGAACACCTCGGAGAGCAGCCCACGCTGCTCGTCATAGAGCCGCTCCGAGGTCACGAACGCGACCTGGATGCCCAGATCGTCCATCGCGACACCGCGCTCGCGCGCATGGCGGGCGATATGGGACAGCGCCGAGGGGTAGCCGAATAGCATCGACGGGCGCTTGCGGCGGATCGCCGCGACAAAGCCGTCGAGCTTGGCCACATTCATCTCGAAGGCCGGCAGCAGCTCGGTGCGCAAGAGCCGGTCACGCCACGCACGCAGCCGGTCCTGCGCGCCGAGCTCTATCGGTGAACCCCACACCACCATCTCCGGGTCGCCGATATCGACGCCCCACCAGCGGGTGGCACGCCATTTGGCCGCCACGTCGTGGCTGACCCGCTCTTTGCCGATGAAAAAGATCAAGGGCTCACCCGAGGAGCCGCCGGTATTGAAGCGGGCCAGGCTGCGGCCGCGCGTGCTTTTCATCGCCTCGGTATGGGCGCGGATCTCGGCCTTGCCCAGCAACGGCAGCTGCTGCAGCTCGGCCAGGCTGGCGAAGCTGCCGACCGTCAGGCCCAGGCGCTGGAACAGCTCGCGGTAGTAAGGCACATGCTGGCCCACTTCGGCCAGCAGGCTGTTCAGGCGCTGGAGCTGCAGGGCCTGGAGTTCGGCCGGCGCCAGCCACTGGCTGCGCTCCAAGCCTTGGCGCAGCGCCACGCTGTCATGGCCCTTCAGGCGCTCGTGCAGCGGGAACAGGGCCTTGGAGACCAGGCCGGTATAGATCGAGGACAAGGCGGCAACTGGCATGGGCATCAAGGAATCAGCAGGGTGCGACGGTAACAGGCCGCCAGCTGCGGGCCGACGCGGGCCCAGGTATAGCGCTGCACCTCGGCCAGGCCGGCCGCGCGCAGGCCCTGGTAGAGCGCCGTGTCGCCGAGCAGGCGCAGCACGGCGTCCGCCATGGCCTGCGGATCGCGCGGCGGCACCAGCAGCGCGGTGCGCTCATGCTGGACCAGATAGGGCACGCCACCGACCTCGGTGGACACCACCGGCACACCGCTGGCCAGCGACTCCAGCACCGAGTTGGGCATGTTGTCGGCCAGGCTGGGGTTCAGCGACAGCGTGGCATCGCGATACAGCTCGGCCATCGCCTCCCGCTCCAGTCGGCCGGCGAAGCTCACCGCCCCGCCCAGCCCCAGGCTGTCGGCCAGTTCTTGCAGCCGGGTCAGCTCCGGGCCGCTGCCGGCCACGGTCAGGCGCGCCGCAGGGTGATGCAAGCGCAACAGGGCCAGAGCCCGGATCGCGGTGGCGTTGTCGTAGAGCGGCTCCAGATTGCGGGCCACCAGCAGATGCGGAGCCGTCGGCGGCTCGCCGCCGGCGCGAAAGCGCGCCAGATCGATGATATTGGGCAGCACCTCGGCCTTGAAACCATGCCTGGCGAACACCGCCTCCAGAAAGCCCGAGGGCACCAGCAGCGCGCTGGCGCGCCGCAGGCTCAGGCCCACCACCGCCGCCGAGCGCTGCAAAAAGCCATCGGCCTCGCCGCCTCGGTAATTGACCAGCACCGGCCGGCCACGCAGCCGGCCTATGCACAGCGCCGGCGCGGCGAACAGATGCCAGGACCAGCCCGAGTTGGCCATCAGGTGCAGCAGATCGTTGCGCCCCGCCGCCCGCCACAGCGCCCAGAGATAGGGCAGCAGCCGGAACAAAGCCCGCAGCACCGGCACCCGGCCCGCCCAGGCCGGCCGGTAGGCCGCATTGGTCTGCACCAGCTCGACCTCGGCGCCCTCGCCGCGCAGCAGCTCGGCAAGCTGGCGAGTCTGGTTGGCCATGCCGCCGGCCGGTGGCGGCAAGGGCCCCACCAAGGCGATGCGCAGGCCCGCAAACCCCATCATCATCGGCCGGCCGGCCGGCTCGACAGCAGGCGCTCATAAGCGGCGGGATAGCGACTCACCGAGGCGCGCCAGTTGCGCTCGGTCTCGACGAACTGGCGCCCCTGCGCACGCAGCCGCGGCCACAGCTCGGGCGTGGCCAGCAGCCGGTTCACTGCGGCGGCCAGCGCCTCGGCCTGGCCAGCGGCGAACAGCAGACCGGTCTCGCCGTCGCGTATCAGTTCCTTGTGTCCGCCGACATCAGAGGCCACCAGGATGCGGCCCTGGGCCATCGCCTCCAGCGGCTTCAGCGGCGTCACCAGCTCGGTCAGGCGCATCGAGTGGCGCGGATAGACCAGGGCATCGACCAGATCGTAGTAGCGCGTCACCTCCGCATGGGGCACGCGGCCGGTGAACACCACCTTGTCGGCCAGGCCCAGGCGCTGGGCCTGGGCCTTCAGCGCCTCGTCCTGCGGCCCGCCGCCCACCAGCAGCACCCGCACCTCGGGGCGCCGGGCCAGGATCTGCGGCAGTGCATCGAGCAGCAGATCCAGCCCTTCATAGGCATAGAAGGAGCCAATAAAGCCCAGCACCGTGCAGTCCGTCAGGCCCAGTTGCGCCTTCAGCGCTGCATCGGGTTGGCCGCCGGGCTCGAAGGCTTCGATGTCGACCGCGTTCGGAATCACCGTAACCCGGTCCGCCGCGACGCCGCGCGCAACGATGTCGCTGCGCAGGCCCTCGCAGATCGTGAACACATGGTCGACCCGCTTGAGCGCATGGGTCTCCATCGCACGGGTCAGGCGGTAGCGCAGACTGCCTTCGCTCGTCGTGCCATGGTCGACTGCCGCGTCCTCCCAGAAGGCGCGCACCTCGTAGACCACCGGGATGCCCAGGCGCCGGCCGACATTCAGCGCCGGCAAGGCGTTCAGCACCGGCGAATGGGCATGGATGATGTCGGGGCGCAGCGCTTCGGCGACCGTCTGCAAGCGCTTTTGCAGCGCCCCCATCAGCTGCCACTGGCCGAGGCCGGGCAAGCCACCCGACACAGCCGGGCTGCGATGGAAATACCAGCCATCGACGGTCTGTTCCAGCGCGCCGTCGTCCTCGGCGCCCAGGCCGGCGCCATGCTTGGGGCTGGTCAGGTGATGGGTCTCCCAACCCAGCTTGCGCTGCTCGCGCAGCAGGGACAGGGTGCGGAAGGTATAGCCGCTGTGCAGGGGGATCGAGTGGTCCAGCACATGAAGAACTCGCAAGCTCATACCAGCGCCACCGATTCCTCGACCGGTCGCGTCAGCGTGCTGCGGTCGCCGTCCACCACCTGGCGCAAAAAGGCCTCGAACATCAGCAGGGTCCATAGCGGCGCGCTGTAATCGCTGGCGCCGCTCTGGTGGGCGTCGACCAGATGGCGCAGATAGGCCGGGTTGAACCAGCCGGTGGCAGCCAGGCGATCACCCAGCACCGCGTCGCGCACCCGCTGTTTCAAGGGGCCGCGGAACCAGCGTGCCAGCGGCACGGCAAAGCCCATCTTCGGGCGGTAGAGGATGTCGTCGCTGAGCTGCGGCTCCATCGCCTTCTTGAGCAGGTACTTGCCTTCCTGGCCGCGGATCTTCAGGCTGGACGGCAGGGTCGCCAGCCATTCGACCAGCTCATGGTCCATCAGCGGCTCGCGCACCTCCAGCGAGTGGGCCATGCTGGCGCGGTCGACCTTGGTGTTGATGTCGCCGACCAGATAGGTCTTGGTATCCAGGTATTGGATCAGGGCGAGCGGATCATCGGTGCCGGCCTTGGCGGCATGGCGGTCGAACACGGCCTCGGCGTTGTAGCCGGCCAGCTCGGTCTTGAAGCGCGGGCTGAACAGCTGCTCGCGCATAGGTCCGCGCAGGATGGAGATCGAATGGAAATAGGCCTCCACCGAGCTGCGCGCCATGCCCTCGAAGGTGGTCTTGGCACGGAACACCCGCGGCGCCCAGTCGGCCTTCGGATAGAGGCGGCCCAGCATGCCGAACAGGGGCTGGCGCAGCCCGGCCGGCAAGGCGCCGCGCATGCGCTCCTCCATCAGATGCATGCGGTAGCGGCGGTAACCGCCAAAGCTCTCGTCGCCGCCATCGCCGGACAAGGCCACCGTCACATGCTTGCGCGCCAGCTGGCAGACGCGGTAGGTCGGGATCGCCGAGCTGTCGGCATAGGGCTCGTCGTAGAGCCGGGCCAGCAGATCGATCAGATCGAAATCGTCGCTCTTGACGGTCTCGACACGATGGTTGGTCTGGTAGCGGTCGGCAACGATCTGGGCAAAGGCCGATTCGTTGAAGGCCGGGTCGTCGAAGGCGATCGAGCAGGTGTTGACCGGGCCCTCGGACAGGCCGGCCATGGTCGCGACCACCGCGCTGGAATCGACGCCGCCGGACAGGAAGGCGCCCAGCGGCACCTCGGCAATCATGCGCAGCCGCACCGACTCCTTGAGCCGCGCCTGCAGCTCGGCGCTGGCGTCCTCGACGCTCATCGGGTTGTCCAGCGTGAAGCGCACGTCCCAGTACTCCTTGGGCTCGGGCAGCGGCTCGCCCCGGCGCAGGCACAGGCTGTGGCCCGGTGAGAGCTTGCGGGCCTGCTTGAAGATGCAGCGCGGCTCGGCCACATAGCCCAGCGCGAAATACTCCTCGACCGCCAGCGGGTCGAGCTCACGCTTCATGCCGCCCTGGCCATCGTCATAGGCGAGCAGCGACTTCAGCTCGGAGCCGAACAGCAGGTGGCCGTCGTCCAGCAGCGCGTAGTACATGGGCTTGACGCCAAGGCGGTCGCGCGCGATGAACAGGGTCTGCTTGTTGCGGTCCCAGATCGTGAACGCGAACATGCCGCGCAGGCGCTGCACGCAGGCCTCGCCCCAGGCCTCCCAGGCATGGACGATGACCTCGGTGTCGCTCTTGGTGTGGAATTGGTAGCCCAGGCCCTGCAGCTCGCTCATCAGGCTCTGGTAGTTGTAGATCTCGCCATTGAAGACGATGACCACCGAGCGGTCGGCGTTGAACAAGGGCTGCTGGCCTGTCGCGATGTCGATGATGGACAGGCGGCGGTGGCCGAAGCCCAGGCCCGGCTCGGTATGCAGCGAGCCCTCGTCGGGGCCGCGATGCCATTGCGAGTCGTTCATGCGCTGCAGCCGCGCGGGATCAATCTCGCGTGCGCTGCGGGTGTCAAAAATACCGGTGATTCCGCACATGGTCGTCAGCTCTTGATCAATTGAATCCGCTCGGGCGCCCGGGCGGCCAGCAGCTCGTCATAAAGGCCTTGATAGCCCGCCACCATCACCGGCATCGCAAAGCGCTGCTCGACCGCGCGACGGCCCGCCGCGCCCAGCCGGCGCGCCCGCTCGCCATCATCGGCCAGCTCGATGATGCGCGCGGCCATGGACTGGGCGTCGGAGGGCGGTACCAGAAAGCCGCTGCGGCCCTCCTCCACCAGCTCCACATTGCCGCCCACCGCGGTCGCGATGACCGGCAGACCGCAGGCCATCGCTTCCAGAATGGTGTTGGACACGCCTTCGGCCAGCGAGGGCAAGACAAAGCAGTCCAGCCCACGCATCCAGCCGGCCACATCGCCCCGCTCGCCGGGCAGCCAGGCCAGCTCGGACACGCCGGCCTCGGCCAGCAGTTGCAGCACCGGCTCGCGCAGCGGCCCCTCGCCGGCCATCAACAGGCGCAGCCGGGGCCGCAGATCGGGGCGCTGCTGCAGGGCCAGCACAAAGGCACGAGCCAGAGTCGTCTGGTCCTTGACGGTCTGCATGCGTCCCACGGTGCCGATGATGAAATGCTCGGGTGCGCCGAAGGCACAGCCGGCCATCGCGTCGCGCTGTGCGGCCGGCTGGAAGCGCCGGATATCGACGCCGTTGTAGATCTGGCGGATTGCCGCTGCCGGCAGGCCGACCTTGTCATGCAAATAGCCGGCCAGGTCGCGCGACAGCGCAACGAAACGGTGCACAAACAGGCCATAAAGACGACGCTGCCG
The DNA here is from genome assembly GCF_028462495.1 of Paucibacter sp. XJ19-41. NCBI lineage: Bacteria > Pseudomonadati > Pseudomonadota > Betaproteobacteria > Burkholderiales > Sphaerotilaceae > Roseateles > Paucibacter sp. XJ19-41. Next base: position 21,482 of record NZ_JAQOWX010000003.1, on the reverse strand, counting down.
CTGGTAGCCGCGGTGCGTGCCGTCCAGGTCGCCGACATCGCGCCCATGCTCGCCATGCACACGCACCGGCACGCCGGCAGCCCATGCCGGCACCACCACCTCCAGCGCGGCCAGGTTGCGGGTGTGCACAACGGCCGGCTTGAGCTCGCGCAGCAAGCGGTAGAGCTTGGGATAGAGCCAGAAGCCATGGCCAGGCGGCTTGTGCAGTGCGATGAACTGCACATCGCTGCGGCGCACCCGCTGCCGGAACTCGGTCACCTCGGTCAGCGCCAGCACCGCATGGCGGTAGGCCTGCGGGTCCATCTCGTTGATCAGATTCACCACCCCGTTCTCGAGCCCGCCGGTATCGAAGCGATACACGACGTGCAGGATCAGCGGGCGGCGATCATCACTCATCGTTCACAGACGCCAGACCTTGTAGCCGGCCTCGATCAGGGCCGGCGCATCGAAGGCCGCCTTGACGTCGATGAAGGCACCGTTCTTGACCAGCTTCTTGCCCAGGTCGTCAACACCCAGCGCGGCGTATTCCTTGTGCGCGACAGCCGCCACAATGGCGTCGGCGCGCGGCAGCTCGTCCCAGGGCAGCAGGCGCACGCCGTACTCGTGCATCGCCTCCTCCGCCTCGGCCTGCGGATCGGTCACAAAGACCTCGACCCCATAGGTCTTCAGCTCATTGATGATGTCGATCACCTTGGAGTTGCGCAGATCGCCGCAGTTCTCCTTGAAGGTCAGGCCCAGCACATTGACCCGGGCGCCCTTGATATAGCTGCCGCTGGCGATCATGTGCTTGATGGTCTGCTCGGCGATGAACTTGCCCATGCTGTCATTGATACGCCGGCCCGCCAAGATGACCTGCGGGTGGTAGCCGATCATGTCGGCCTTGTGCGTTAGGTAGTAGGGGTCGACGCCGATGCAGTGGCCGCCGACGAGGCCCGGCTTGAATTTCAGGAAGTTCCACTTGGTGCCGGCCGCTTCCAGCACCTCGCTGGTGTCGATGCCCAGCTTGTCGAAGATGATGGCCAGCTCGTTCATCAGCGCGATGTTCAGGTCGCGCTGGGTGTTCTCGATCACCTTGGCGGCTTCGGCGGCCTTGATGCTGGAGGCGCGGTGCACACCCGGGATGATGATGGTCTCGTAGAGCTTGGCGACCTTGTCCAGCGTAGCCGGCGTGTCGCCGGAGACGATCTTCAGGATCTTGGTCAGCGTGTGTTCCTTGTCGCCTGGGTTGATGCGCTCGGGGCTGTAGCCGACGAAGAAATCCTCTTTCCACTTCAGGCCCGACTCGCGCTCCAGTACCGGGATGCAGACCTCCTCGGTGGCGCCGGGATAGACGGTGCTCTCATAGACCACGGTCACGCCCTTCTTCATATGGCGGCCGACGCTGGTGCTGGAGCCGATCAGCGGGCGGAAGTCGGGGATATGGGCTTCGTCCACCGGCGTGGGCACGGCGACGATGATGATGTCGGCCTCGGCCAGCAGGGCCGGGTCGGCGGTGTAGACCGCGTGGGTGGCCTCGCGCACCTGTTCGTCGCTGAGCTCGCGCGAAGGGTCGACACCGCGCTGGCAGGACTCGACCTTGGCCTGCGCAATATCAAAACCGATGGTGCGCATGTGCTTGCCGAATTCCACCACCAGGGGCAGGCCCACATAACCCAGGCCGATCACCGCTACCGTCGAGCTCATCGCTTGTTCCTTATTCATCCCAGATGCCTATGCGGCGGCAGTCAGCGCGCCGCGTCTTTCTTCGTTTGCTGCAACTGCGCCTCGATGGCGCCCCAGTTCTGCTGCAAAAAGTTTTGCAGCAGCGCTCGCGCCGATGCCGCATTGTCCGTGTCTTTGACCGTGTAGACGATGACCGCTGCGGCGTCATCGCCCCTCCCGCTCAGGCGCTGCCAAGCGCCATACAGCTTGGCCCGCACATCACTGGCCGTCAGGCGGCCATCGATCCAGTAGAACTGCCAGACCAGCAGCCGGGTTCCGGCCCGTCCGGGCACGCCGGCCGACCGCAGCTCAGCGCTGCGCAAGTGCAGCGCCTGACCCGCCAGCGTCTGCGCCTGAGCATCACCGCCGAGGTCGGCCCATTGCTTGTCCTCGGAACGCACCAGCTGGTTCTGCGAGCTGATCAGCTTGCTCTCGTAATCCTGGGCACGGTAGTAGGCGATGTAGAGCCCGACCGGTTGCCCCTGCCTGACATAGCCGGTCTGCAGTTCGGCAGCGGCCTTGCCGTAGACCGGCTTCCAGAGTGGCAGGCCGGCCTGGGTTTCAGTCCAGCCCTGCAGCGCCGGCGCCGGCAACAGGACATCACGCCCACCAGGTCCACCAGGCAGCAAGTACAGTGCCGACAGCGGCAGCAGCGCGAGCAAAAGAGCCACTATCGCCCCGAGCCAGACCGAGCGCAGGCCCGACTCAAGCACCGCAGCCCGTAGATTCGCGGCCTCGGGCGGCTCGGCCCAGCGTGCGCCGACCATAAACATCGCCAGCATGATGATGCCGAAAAACACCCAGCCATAGACCAAATGATCGGCGCCGGTGGCCAGCGCATTGTCGGACAGGTGCCCCAGCATCACGATCATGTAGGCGCGCAGCCAGTTCGCCAGCAGCGGCAACAAAAAGGCAAAGGCAATGAAGATCAGGCGGCGGCGCAGGGAGTTGTAGTTCAGGTAGGCAAACAGGGTGCCCACCATCACCGAGGCCATCAGATAACGCAGGCCGCTGCAGGCTTCCACCACCGACCAACTGCCCGACGGAATCACGAACTGCAGCCCTTCCCGGTAGACAGGCAAGCCGCTCACCCGCAGCGCTGCAACGGTGAAATCCGCCGTTGCCTCCATCAACGCCGGCATCATGAACTCGCCGATCGGCACGGCAAAGAACAGGAAGGCCAGCGGAAAAGCGATCTGCCAGGCAACCTGCCAGCCCAGCACCAGGGGCACGCTGAGCACCAGCATGGTCACCAAGGCCAGTTGCGTCAGCGCATTGACCGCCATTAGGTCGCCGAGCAGCCAAGCTACTGCAGCGGCCAGGAAGGGAATGGCAAACCAGAAGCACGGCTCCGGGCCGAGACGTGCCAGCGCTTCGCGCTGGCGCCATATCAGCCACAGCGAGATCGGAGGCACGACGAAGGCGTGGGCGAACGTGTCCGAGCGTTGCCAGATGCCAACCATCGCCATGCCGGTCTCACGATAGGCCAGCAACAAGGCGAACAGCACCAGCAGGAACAGCGGCGCGGCCTGCCGCCAGGCGACGGGCAAGATGGGACGGGATGGCATGGTGGGCATCACGCTGCTCATGCAGCCTCCGCTTGCAGGGCCAGGCGCGGCGCGGCGCACGACCGGGCCAGATGATGGTCGATGCCCGACAGATGGGCCGACCAGCTGTACCGCTTGATCACGCAGTCGCGTCCGGCGCGGCCGACGCGTTCCGCCCGGTCGGGCTCGCTGAGAAGGGCGTCGACCTGCCGAACATAGTCGGCCGCATCTTCGGCCGCCAACAGCTCGCTGCCGGCCTCGGCCGTGATCGCGGCCACGCAGGTCTGCGCCGCGACGACCGGCCGCGCCATCGCCATCGCTTCGAGAATCTTGTTCTGGATGCCGCGCGCCAGCCGCAGCGGCGCCACCACGGCGGCGGCGTGCTGCAGATAGGGGCGCACATCGGCGACCGTGCCGGTCACGACGACGGCCTCCGAGGCCAGGGCCTGCACCGCCGGTGTCGGACTGCGCCCGACGATGTAAAACTTCAGCGCCGGCCAGCGCAGACGCAGCGCCGGCAAGACCTCGGCGGCAAACCAGCCTACCGCGTCCGCGTTGGGCCAGTAGTCCATCGCGCCGGTGAACACCAACGGCAGTTCGCCTGCCGCATAGGGCGAGGCGCGCTCGTCGCTGGGCGAGAAGAACTCGGCGTCGACACCATTGCACAAGGCCTCAATCCGGCTCTCGCTGCCCGGTGTCAGCTGGCGAAACAGCGCCACCTCCCGGTCAGTGACGAAGAAGGAGCAGGCCGCGCGAGCCGCCACCCGCGCCTCGAAGTCCAGCAGACGTCGACCTTCGCGCCGGTACAGCCAGGACATCGGCCAGGCATGGGCCTGGGCATAGTCGGTCCACTTGGCCGAATCGACATCGACAAAATCGACCAGCATCGGCAACGCATGCGGCGCGTACTGAGCCATCGAGGAGGAGAAGACCACCACCGCATCAAGGGCCTGGCGGCGGGTGAGGTCTTGCACCCAGGCGCCCAGGCCTGCATCGCGGTAGTAAGGCAGGGTCAGTGCCTCGCCGCTCAGCAGGCCGCGCAGGCTAGCCAGCTTGGCCGAGCCAGGGTGCAGACGCGCGACATGCAGTTCGGTGCACAGCTGACGCACGACAGGGATGTAGGCCTCGTCTTCAGGATCGTCGACAAAGGTTGCCAGATAGACCTCATGCCGGGCCGCCAGATGCTTGAGCAGATGGTAGGAGCGCACCTTGTCGCCCTTGTTGGGCGGATAAGGCAGGCGGTGCACCAGGTAGAGCAGCTTGGCCATCGCCGCGCCTTCAGCCGAGACTGCGAACGATGAAAGGCCCCAACCAATTCGCCCAGGACAAAGGCATGCGGCGCCAGGTCTTGATCAAGAGCTGGTACTTGGCGTTGGACGGGTTGTTCTGAGGCACGGTGTCGCGCTTGTAGAGGCAGTATTCGTAGGTCAGCGGCGTCGGCTCGAAGCCCCAGTTCTTCTTGAAGGCGTAGGAGCCGGTGCCCTGCTTGCTGCGGCCGTAGTCGAAGACCTTCAGTCCGCGCGCACAGGCCAGCCGCATCAGTTCCCAGTATTTGAAGTCATTGGCGGCCAGTTCGCGCGCCGCCTCGGCATCGCCGGCATAGTAGGGCAGCACTTCGTCACGGAAATAAAAGCTCACCACCGAACTGAGGGGGGTGCCCTGGGCATCGGTGACCGTCAGCACCTCGCAGTCGCTACCGAACTCGCGCAGCAAGGCCTCGAAATAGCGCCTGGGCATGGCCGGCGTGCCATGGCGGTGCACATTGTCGGCATACAGCGCAAAGAAACGGCCGGCGTCGGCATCAAGATGGCTTTGCAGCCCGTTCTTGATGCCTTTGCGCACCATCGCGCGCTGCTTGCGCGGGATGGCCAGCATATTGGCCTCTTCCTCGGGCAGGATCTCCTTTCGAAAGGTCACATAGAGATCCTGGCGCGGCCAGTCGCTGTGGCGGGGCTGGACATGGCGCAGTTCCAGATGATCGGCGCCGAGTTCCTTGGCAATGCGCTGGGCCTCATCCTCCAGCGCCTGGGCAGCGGCTTCGGTCTCGGCGGCCACGCCGCCATAGACGCCAAAGGGCAGGCTCACCAGCGCATGGCCGAACAGCAGGCTCTTGACCTGGGCCAGCGGCAGCACACCCTCGATGCGACCGTCGCGCTCGGCATAGAGAAAGAAGCAGCGGTGGCCGAAGATCTCGCCGACCAGGCGCTGCCAGCCGGCGCGGTGGAAGAAGCTGGCCTGTGGGCAAGCCAGCACAAAAGCATCCCAGGCCGACACGGCCGGGCCATCGCCCGCCTGCAGGCGTCGGATAGTGAGCACGGCGCTCATCGATGGGTCGCCGCGGTCTGACCCAGAAAGATCTCGTCCATCCGGCCCCAGGCAAAGTCCTGCAGCAGCCGTGCGATGCGGGCCTCGGTGCGGGGGATATTGACGTAGTGCCGAAACCGCGTCTTGGCGTCGATGCCGGCCACGCGAGGCTGGTCGACATCGATCTCCCAGGGGTGGAAATAGAACACCGCCGACTGCTGGTCGACCCGGTTGACCTGGGCTATCAGCCAGCGCGACAGCGCATAAGGCAGCAGCCGGAAATAGCCACCGCCGCTGGAGGGCAGGTTCTTGCCACCCAGGCGCAAGGTCGTCACCGGCACCTCTAGCAAGCCCTCGCGCACCGGATAGGCAAAGCGCGGCGAGTCGGGCATGCCGTAGTGGTCGTGCTGGATCGGGTAGACGCTGGAGCTGTAGCGATAACCGGCAGCCAGCAACTCATCGAACGCCCAGAGATTGCCCTTGCCGATCGAGAAGCTTGGCGCACGGTAGCCCTGCACCGGCCGGCCACCGATGTCTTCGAGCAGCGACTTGGCGCGTGTGATGTCGCTGCGGAAGGCCTCCGGGCTCAGATCGCTGGCGCGCTCGTGGCCGTAGCCGTGGCTGGCCAGTTCATGGCCGCCGGCGACGATGCGGCGCACCAGCGCCGGATAGCGCTGCGCCACCCAGCCCAGTGTGAAGAAGGTGGCATGGGTGCCGCTGGCCTCCAGCAGGGACAGGATGCGCTCGACATTGCGCTCGACCCGGCATTCGCGCGCGTCCCAGTCGCTGCGGGCGATATAGGGCGCAAAGGCCGAGACCTGGAAGTAGTCTTCCACGTCGATCGTCATCGCATTGCGCGGCTGGCGGCTGGGCATCAACATAGGGCTGCTCTCGTCAAGGTTTGAGCCAATGCCACAAATCGGCGGCGATGCGCTCGGCGGCATGGCCGTCCCAGTATTCAGGCACACGGCCGCGCTTGCCGTGGCCGGCCAGTACCTCGGCCACACCATGCAGCAAGGCCTCGCCGTCCAGCCCGATCAGGGTATTGGTACCCTGCTCCACCGTGATCGGACGCTCGGTGTTCTCGCGCAGGGTCAGGCAGGGCACGCCCAGAGCCGTGGTCTCTTCCTGCAGGCCGCCGGAGTCGGTCAGCACGATGGCGGCGCCAGCCATCAGGCCCAGCATCTCCAGATAGCCCTGGGGCGGCAGCAGGGCCACGCGGGAAGGGTCCAGCATCGCCTGAAGGCCGAAGCGCTCGATATTGCTGCGGGTACGCGGGTGCAGCGCGAACACCAGGGGCAGGTCTTCCGCGACCTGGGCCAGCAGGCCCAGCAGGTGCTTCAGGGTCGCGGCCTCATCGACATTCGACGGGCGGTGCAGCGTGACAACGCCGTATGCCCCGGACACCAGGGCCGTATCCAGACCGTGATCGCGCAAGGTTTGCGCTGGCGCGCGCGCCAGCGGCCGGCTGGCCTCCAGCGAGTCGATCATCACATTGCCGGCGAAACAGACCCGCTCCAGCGCGATGCCCTCTCGGGCGAGATTGTCGGCGGCGCTGCGCTCGGTGGTGTAGAGGCGGTCGGCCACCTGGTCGGTCAGCAGACGGTTGATCTCCTCGGGCATCTTGCGGTCATAGCTGCGCAGGCCGGCCTCGACATGGGCCACCGGCACCCCTTTCTTGACGGCCACCAGCGTGCAGGCCAGGGTCGAATTGACATCGCCGACCACCAGCACGCAGGAGGGCTTGTGCTCATCCAGCGCCGGCTCGAAGCGGCGCATCACCTCGGCGGTCTGCAGCGCATGGCTGCCGGAGCCGACCTCGAGATTCAGGTCCGGCTGCGGCAGGCCCAGGTCGACAAAGAGCTTCTTGCTCATATCGGTGTCGTAGTGCTGGCCGGTATGCACCAGCAGGGCCGGAATCGGCGGCTGATGAGCGGCCAGCGCCCGCAGGATGGGCGCCATCTTCATGAAGTTGGGTCGCGCGCCCACCACGCACATCACGGGGGCCAGTGTCACTGCGTCTGTCATTGCTTGGTCTCGGTCGGGGCGGTGATCGGTGCGCTGGGGGCTGCTGCGCCGGCGGGGCGCACCGCCTCCACCAGTTTTTGTAGCAGACCCAGGGTCTGCAGATTGATGCGCTCCAGCCTGATCAGACTGCTCTCCAGGCGCTGCAGCCGCTCGGACTGCTGGTCCTGATTCAGCGCCGCGATCTCGCCGGACAGGCCGCTGAGATCGCCCAGCTTGAGCCGGCTCAGGTCCACATCCAGCGGCGCCCCGGCAGCGACCCCATTGTGATGGCTGGCCTTCAGCGGTGTCTCGCTCTCCTGGGCCAGATCGCGCAGCACCTCATTGACATCGGCCACCTGCAGATGGGTCTTGCCACCCATGAAGCCCAGCAACAGCAGGCGATCGCACAGCGAGTTGATACGCCGCGGTATGCCCTGGCTGGACTTGTAGATCAGCGGGAAGACATCGAGCTCGAAGCTGGGTTTGCCGCTGCTGCCGGCGCACTTGAGGCGGTGCTCGATATAGCGCTGGGTCTCGTCCTCGTCGAGCGGTCCGATATGGCAGGTGGCCGCCACACGCTGGCGGAACTGTTCCATCTCGGGGCGCTGCAGGATGTTGCGGAACTCGGGCTGGCCGACCAGGAAGGTCTGCAGCAAAGACTGGTTGCCGAACTGGAAGTTGGACAGCATGCGCAGCTCCTCGACAGCCCGCGCCGTCAGGTTCTGCGCCTCATCAACGATCAGCAGGCAGCGCTTGCCCTGGCTGGTCTGATTGACGAAGAAGGCCTCCAAGGTCATCAACAGCTCGGACTTGGGCAGGTCCTTGACCCGCACGCCGAAGGCCGCACCGACCATGCGCAAGGTGTCCTCGGCATCGAGCTGGGTCGTGACCAGGTTGCCGATCACGACATTGCTGCGGTTCAGACTGTCCAGCAGGCCGCGCAGCAAGGTGGTCTTGCCGGCACCGATCTCGCCGGTGATGACGATGAAGCCGTCATTGCGCAGCACGCCATAGTCCAGATAGGCCTTGGCGCGCCGGTGCTGCTTGCTACCGAAGTAGAAATTGGGGTCGGGGCTGAGTTGGAACGGCTTGCTGCTCAGCCCGAAAAAAGCTTCATACATGGGCTAGAACTGCTGGACAAGGGTGGCGATCACGGCGCTCTCGCGGTAAGGCTGCTGCGTGCTCTCGAAACGGCTGTGGCGCAGGCCCAATTGCCAACTCAGCCGAGCCCCGAAGCGCCCATTCCAGTTGGCTGTCAATGACTTCAGGTCGGTGCCCTGGCTGCGTTGATCACCCAGACTTTGCTGCTGGGAAAAGACCAGCGACGCCGAGTCGGTGGGTGTCAGTTGGTGGGCCAGGCTCAGCGAGAGACCACGCTGCTGCACGAGCGCCGACTGAGACAAGTCGTCAACAGCTGGGCCCTGCACATCGATACGGCGGCTTTTACTCTGCGTCAGCATGGCGGTCACACTGGTTCGCAGGCCTTGCCATGAGAACGAAAAAGACCGGCTGCGCAACAAGGTCGGAGCGGCGCTGAGAAAGCCGGAGTTGATCAATGAACCAGGAGGCAGCCCCAAACGGACGAGCAAGGCGCGGACAAAAACATCGCGCTCCCTCGGATCGGGCACCAGGCCCGCATACTGAAGGAAGTACAGGTCGTAGTTGGTCATCGCCCCGGCATTGCCTTGCGGGCCACCGGTATTGACCGATTGCGAGTCTGACAATCGCCAGACAGTACGCGCCATGCGATGCTCCAAGCTCAGCGTATGAGAGTCTCCATAGCTGTGTCGCATCCAATCGGCCAGCAGCTTGGTGCGAGGTGTCGGTGTCCAGTTTGCGTTAGCACCGTAGGTCGTACTGCTCTCCCGAGACAATGTCGTGTAATCATTGCGCTCGCGCCCCGCCGTCAGACCGACATTCCACTCAATATCGGGCGTGATCAACAAGGTAGCGGTGGTCGAAAGCTGCTGAACATCACGACTGCCACGGGCTTGGGTGCGCTGGTCGCTCAGCGATGCAACCCAGTTCAACAGCTTCGTTCCACCCAGTCCATTCAAACGCATCGCCACGCTGCGACCGCTCACATCACCGGCGACGGAGTCCTTCGCGCGAGACTCGGTCAGATTGGTGCGCAGGTCGTATCCGACCAGACCAGCCAACTGCCCCTTGACATAAGGCGAAACCGCGAGACTCGCGACTTCGGACTGATTGCCGTTGGCCAGAGAAGGATCGGCCGCCTGCTGACCGAAAGCCGAGATCGCCTGCTGCGACACGGAAGCCTGCATATCGACAAACAACCAGTCCTCTACCGCCTCGGCGGTCAGCTTGGCCGCCAAGGCATTCTGTAACTGACTTGCTTCCGAACTCTTGGTGTACGTGAGGCTGTTCAGTGCGTAGTCCAGCGACCCCTTGATGCGACCCGTATTCCGAACAAGACTGATGCCCGGTGCAATGTTCGTGATCAGCGCCGCATCTTTGCCTTGGCTCGTCAGGCGCAAATTATCGGTCAGCGTTTGCGTCAGGCTCAGCCGCGGCTGAATCAATAGCGCCGGCGCGCCTCCTGATTCTTGCGCCCAGGCATTGAGCGTCGGAACAAGCAGCAGCACGGCTACCGGGCATCGCATCAGGGCAGCGCTATCAATGCGACGCCAGACTGGGTTTCGCTCAAGCCTTCTGGATTGCATTGTCATGCCCGTAGCCATAGCCATACCCGTAGCCATAACCATAGCCATAGCTACCTGCCGCATTTGCCCGCGCCTGGTTGAGCAACAGCATCTTGACCGGGCAGGACTCGATCGTCGCAACGGCCTGCTGAACTGCGCTTTGCGGTGTCTTGTCAGCATGGACCACAACGACGATTTGCCCCATATGAGAGGCCAGCACGCGCGACTCGGTGGTCAACAACAAGGGTGGCGAGTCAAAGATGATGATCCGATCAGGATACCTATTGGCCATGTCTTCGAGCAGATGACTCATGGCATCGCTGGCGAGCAGTTCAGTTGCACGTGCATGCGGCGTACCGCTGGGCAGTATCGTCAGTTTGTCGACATTGGTGCGCAGCAAGACACTGGCCATGTCCACCTGATCCTCCAGCACATCCAGCAGACCCGGCCCTTGTGGAAGACCCAGCATGCGCAGGACAGACGGACGAGCCACATCGGCATCGACCAGCATCACCGTGTTGTCCATCTCCGCCGCAATACTCATCGCCAAATTCAGCGACGTGAAGCTCTTGCCCTCACCGGCAAGGGCACTGGTCACCATGATCAGATTGGCATGATTGAGGGTTGCTGCCCCTTTACCCATCGCGTTCTTGATCAATGGCCTTTTGATGACACGGTACTGATCGGCAATATGTGTACGCGGCGCGTTGGGCGTCAGCAATCCTTGCGCCGCCAAGGCATGCAGATCCAGTTCCACCTTCTTGGATTGAGGCTGTGCCACTGGCTCCTCAATCACCTCGCGAACTGGTGCGTCGCGAAGCGGCAATGCAGCAGATACCGGCTCGCTTCCCTTGTTGAGCGTATCGCCAGGCAAAACCACGCCGGCATTGCGCAGTTGCTCAAGACGCTGCGCCGCCTGTTCGATGAGACTACTCATTCAACCCGCCTGTCTGCTGATCAGCAGCGCCATCACCACCAAACCGAGGGCAAAAACCCCGACCAAACCACCCGATGCGGCGCCGAAGCGAAGCAGGTCGACGCGCTCCTTGCGGCGTTCAACCTCGGTTGCCAGGCGCGACACCACGCCCAGCACCGGCAACTCGGTGCGCAACCGGAGCTGATTGCCATCGTGAAAAACCGGACGCAGCTGGCTGGCGGCGAAGGCGGTGAACAAGCCGGCGGCAAGGGCAACAGCCAATGCCCCCCCCAACAACAGCAAACGGTTCGGAGCCACCGGCTTGGACGAGGCCCGAGGCGGGTCGATCAGACGAAAGTCTGCAACGCCGGACGCCACATCGAGTTCACCTGACATCGTCGCCGACTCACGCCGCGCCACCAGATCTTCGTAGTTTTTCTTGTGAATCGCGTAGTCTCGATTCAACTGGGCCGCCTCAGCCTCCAGTTGTGGCGCTGTCTTCAATGCAGCCAGGGCCTGGCCGTAACGGCTCGAGTATTCGGCGACACGAGCTCGCAGGGAGGCCACCTGGACCTCGGTGGTAGCCAGCATGCGACTGAGTTCCTGTTGAACCAAAGTCGATCCTGCGCCCAGTCCTGGTGGCGCTGCCATCGCAGCCTTGCGCAAACTTGCCACTTCGAGCTTCTTCTGCTCCTCAAGATCGGCGATCAGCTTGCGCGTGCTGATGATGTCGGGGTGCTGATCGGTGTAGCGCTGCAACAAGGCATCCAGATTGCGGCGCTGCATCTCGAGGCGCGAGTCGATCTCGGGTGTAGCCACACTCAAGGCGGATTCCTGCAACAGGCTCTGGGTGGTGGTATTTGAACTGCGCGAACGCTCACCGTCCATTTGCTGCTTGGTCGCATCGCGGGCATTCTCGGCCTCGCGCAACTCCAGCTTGGCGCGTTCAAGCTGAGCGCTCATCTCGGTCAGGCGTGAGGCCGAATCGCGGCCATCGCTGGACATGGTCTGCAGGTTGCGCAAGCGAAATTCCTTCAGACGCCCTTCGGCCTCTTCGAGCTTGGCCTCGTAGTTCTTGATCTGCTCGTTGATGAAGGTCGCGGCGGTGGCTGTGTCCTTGCGGCTGGCGCCGAGGCTGGACTCGACGAAGATGGACACCAGGGACTGAACCACCCGCTTGGCCGTCTCAGGATCCTCGTCGCGATAAGAGAGGGTGTAGAGGTTGTCCCGGGCCGTGCTGCCGATCGACAGCGACTTGGTCACGGCCTCGATCGTGGCTTCCTGCTGGGCTTTGGATTGATTCTTCAGGTCGAGATCGGCCATGCGAACCAGCTTCTCGACATTCGGCCGGCTGATCAAGGTGCGACTGAGCATCACGACCTGCTGCTCAACATTGGGCTGCACGGCCAGACCCGACATCAGCGGTTTCAGAATCGACTGAGTATCCACATAGATGCGGGCGCTGGCCTGATAGCGATCCGGCATCATGAACACGACCGTCGCACACACGGCCCCGGTCACCCAGGCCACCAGGACGCCGGGCCAGCGGTACTTCCACATGCTGCGTGCAATGGAAAGAATCTGGGCTATCAATAAATCCATCTAGATTCGCCTGCAGACAAGCAAGGCACGCTGGCAATAGACAAGAAACCCCTGAACTCAGGTCGCCAGGGGGCTCGAAACCCGGTCTGGATTCAGAACAGGCTTTGCGGAATGATCAGGATGTCACCGGGCCGCATTTCCACATTGGCCGACACCTCGCCACGCTTGATCAGATCGGTCAAGCGAACCGAGTACTGCTTGTTGCCCTCGGATGAACGCAAAATCGTCGCTTGATTGCCGGCGGCAAAGTCGGTCAAGCCACCGACCGCGATCATCACGTCCAGCAGGGTCATCTTTTGCTTGTAGGGCAGGAATTGCGGCTTCGCGGCCTCGCCGAGCACGCGGATCTGTTCGCTGAAGGGGCCGACAAAGCCTGTCACGATCACCGTCACGACCGGATCACGCACATAGCGGCCGAGTTGCTTTTCGATATCGCGGGCGATTTCCACAGAATTCTTGCCCTGGGCCACCATTTCATCGACCAGCGGCGTCGAGATCTTGCCATCGGGGCGCACAGGCACCGACATTGACAATTCGGGGTTGCGCCAGACAATGATATTGAGATTGTCACCGGCACCGACGATGTAGCTGTAGTCCTGGGTCGCAGCAGAAACAGGCGCTGCCGGGTACTTGGAGCTGTTGCTGGCACAACCGGCAAACAGGCCAGCGGCCGCCACCAGCAAAGCCAGACCGAGTCCGCGCGAAGTGGAAGCAATGCGAGTATTCAAGGCAAGTCCTCTCAAAAATCAGTTGGTCTTGTGTGGACCCGTACAGCATCCAAGGGCATGACATGTTCGGACTGAATACCGATGCCTGCGAGGCCCCAGCGCAATGGATCATGCCACAGCAGTAGGGCAAACAAACCTGGGAATACGGACCAAGCCGCCATGGCAGATGCCCACTAGTTGACACCCTTGGCACCTGCCTCACCGAGCACCCGGTTCACAGGCCGCGATTGCACCTCAGCCCCAGCGACAAGGCTATCCCCCGAGTAGGGGCGTGCACCGCCCGACTGCCCGCCACAGGGCCAAAACGGGCCACGCGCCGCAAGCGACTCGGCTTACTTGCTGCGCCCTCGCAACACCGGTCGGATAAAGCTCAGCAGCAATTGCTGCAGCGGATTTGCGTTGCCCAGGGGGCGCCAGGCAAAGCTCAGCTTCTGGCGATACCCATCAAACTGCAGCGACCAGGGTGCCGCACGCAGAGCGCCGCGCCCCAGCAAGACCTTCAGCACCGAAGTTCCCATCATGCCGGCACACAGATCGCAGGCCATCATGGTGGACGGCCCGCGCTTCTCGACGAAATTAACCGCCTCGGGCACCACCAAATAGGAGCGCTGCAGCATGGCAGGCGACAGTCCGGCGATGAATCGCGCGTATTGCTCCTGTTTGGTATGCCCCTCAAGCCGAAAGTAGTTTTCGAAACTCAGCCCTCCCGGCTTGAAATACAGCAAAGAAACACCCATGCCCAGCGGTGCCGCCGTCAGCGCAGGGATCTTGCGCTCGTGACACAACTGGAACAGGCTGCGCCGTGCCTCGATGGCAAAAACATCGATGCCATCCACATAGACGTCAACATCGGCTAGGAATTCGCCAATATTCTCGGCAGTGACGCCGGCTGGATACACCCGCACATCGGCCTCGGGATTGATGTCCTTGGCCATTTCGGCGAGCACTTGCGCCTTGGGACGCCCCAAAGTCGACATCGTGGCGCCAACTTGGCGATTGAAATTGTGGACCTCGAAATCATCGAAGTCGGCAATATTGAACTTGCTCAGCCCCAAACGCGCCAAGGTCAGCAGATGAGCCCCGCCAACCCCACCAAGGCCGGCTATCGCCACCCGCGCCTGACGCAATCGCGCCTGCTCCGCGACGGAGACCCAGCCGATATTTCGCGAAAAGGCGCGCTCATAATCAAATGTCAATGTCGGCTCCAAGTGCACCTCTCTTCTTTCTTCCGACCTTCAGTGGCGCGGCAGCCTCATCATCGGCAGTTCGCCAGCACCTGTAAATCCAAACACGACTGCGGCAGACCCAAGCCCGCCTTGAGCAGCTTTTCTGGGGGGTCTTTGTATACCATGAGCAACCTTTTCTGAAGCACCCGCATCATGCCGACTCGAGAGCAAGTTCTGCAGATTCTGGACCTCGCCCGTTGGGCACCCAGCGGCGACAACACCCAGCCCTGGCGCTTCGAGATCATCTCGCCCGAGCATGTCGTTGTGCATGGTTTCGATACGCGAGAGCACTGCGTCTATGACCTTGACGGGCATCCAAGCCAGATTTCGCTGGGCGCCCTGCTTGAAACCGCCGCGATCGCCGCGAGCGCCCATGGCCTGGGCCTGGAGATCAGCAGGCGGACCGGGCTGCCGGAATCGACGCCGACTTTCGATCTGCGCTTGCACGTCGACCCAAGCGTGAGGCGGGACGCACTGATCGAGCAGATCGAACGCCGCAGCGTGCAGCGCCGACCACTGAGCACCCGCGCGCTGAGCAAGGCCGAGAAACAGCAGTTGCAGGACTGCCTGCCTGCCGGCTATCAGATTCATTGGCTGGAGGGCTTTGCCAGCCGGCTGCAGACCGCCCTGCTGATGTTCCGCTCGGCCCGGCTGCGCCTGACCACGCCCGAAGCCTACCGGGTGCATTGCGACATCATCGACTGGGATTGCCAGTTCAGCGCTACCAAAGTACCCGACCAAGCACTGGGCGTCGACGCAGCCACCACCCGCTTGATGCGCTTCGTGATGAAGAGTTGGGATCGTGTGCAGTTTTTCAATCGTTTTCTCGCGGGCACTTGGGCACCTCGGCTGCAAATGGACTTTCTACCCAGCTTGCGATGCGCCGCGCACTACGCGCTCCATACAGCACGTCCCCCGCAGAGCATTGACGACTATGTGCAGGCCGGTCGAGCCATGCAGCGCCTATGGCTGAAACTGACGGAACTGGGTCTGCTTATGCAGCCCGAGATCACACCCCTCGTGTTTGCTCGCTATTCAAGCCAAGGCCGCTCGTTCTCCGCAATCACCGGCACTGCCGGGGCCGCCGGCCGCGTCAGGACACAGTTGCATCAGTTGCTGGGTGAGGACGTTGCCAATCGAACCGTCTATATGGGTCGTGTTGGTGCAGGCGATCCGGCGCAATCACGATCAGTACGCAGACCGCTGGACGAATTGCTGATCACCAACCACCCGAAGGCACGCTGAAGCTAGGCAGTCGGCAGCAGCATGTCCCGCAGGTCGGCGTCTTCCGCAATTTTCGGCCGGGCACAGTCGATGCTAATCTCATTGATGCCCGATTGCTGCGCTGCTCGCTTTTTCAAAACCCTGAACCAATTGGTGCCCACATGGCCGCTCCTCACCATCCCCTGATCGCCGCAGTTGTCGGCACGATGCTTCTTCTTGGCGGCTGCAGCGAGCCTACCGCGCAGGAGCAACTAAGCATCGCGCGAACCAGTCTGGAGAAGAAAAATCTCCAGGCGGCCATCATCGAACTCAAGTTGGCACTGCAGAAACAGCCCGATCTGGCCGAAGCCCGATTCCTGCTCGGTAAAGCTTTGCTTGATACGGGGGACGCCAATTCGGCGTCCTTCGAATTACGCAAAGCACTCGATCAGGGCTACCCAAAGGAAACAGTCATTCCCGCACTGGCAAAGGCCATGCTTCTTAGTCAGCAGGCCCCCAAGCTCCTGGCCGATTTCGCCATCGAGCGCCTCGATGATGCCAAAGCCTTGGCCGAGTTGAAGACCACGATCGCCTCTGCACACGCACTCTTGGGCGAGACCGAAAAGGCACAAGCTGCCACCGAAGCTGCCCTGCTGGCCACACCGGACTTCCCGCCTGCGCTGATACTGCAGGCTGGCTTGGCGTCTAGCAAAGGGGCGCATGATCAAGCGCTCGCACTGATCGAACTCGCCATCGCCACCGACCCCAAGAACGTCCAGGCCTGGATGCAGAAAGGCGACATCCTGCGCAGCCGGGGTGACTTTGCTGGTGCAGCGCAGGCAATGACTCAAGCCCTGAGCCTGGACCCGGCCTCCTTGCCTGCACGGGCTGGGCTGTTCAGCATTGCCATGCAACAGCGCGATGTGAAGACTGCAACTCAGCATGCGACCGAACTCCGGGCCAAGCACCCGGGACACCCGCAAACCCTGATGGCCGAAGCCCAGTTGGCACTGACCCAGAAGCAACTCGAGTCGGCAAGGGACAAGATTGCCCAAGTACTCAAAGTCATGCCCGACAACCCGCAAGCACTCCAGTTGGCCGGCATTATTCAGTTCAACAGCGGTGCGCTGCTGGAGTCCGAGCGCTCGCTCAGCAAAGCCCTGTCCCTACAGCCAGACCTGCGCATTGCGCGCAAACAACTGGCGCAGACACAGATCCGCATGGGGCAGCCAGACAAGGCACTGAGCACGCTGCAGCCATTGATTGTCCGCGGTGATGCTGGCGCCGATATCTATGCACTGGCCGGCGAGGCCTATGTGCTAAGTGGTACACCTGAGCAAGCCAGCAAGAGTTTTGCTGAAGCGGTCAAACTGGACCCCGAAAATCCCAACAACAAGACCATGCTGGCGCTGGCCAGGCAAGGCAGCGTTGGCATCAACGCGACCATTACGGAACTGCGCCGGATCGCGACCGCTGACAAGGGGACATACGCAGATCTCACACTGATCACGCTCTTGTTGCGTGAGGGCCAGTTCGATACTGCGCTCAAGGCAATCGACCGACTGCAAGCAAAGCAAGAGCCGGGCAGTGCCGTAGCAGACAATCTGCGGGGCCGGGTAAATCTGGCTCGCAACGATGTTGCGGCAGCCCGCAGCAGCTTCGAGAAAGCCCTGAGCCTGGATCCGGTTTACCTGCCTGCCGTGACAAGCCTGGCTACGCTGGATCTGCAGGCAAACAAGCCAGCCGATGCAAAAAAACGCTTCGATGCGATGCTTGCCGCCGACCCGCAGAATCTGGCGGCCCTGCTGGGCCAGACCAAGATCCGCATTCTCGAAAAAGCCCCCGCATCCGAGATCACCAGCATGCTTGGTGCAGCAATCAAGCTCAATCCGCAAGCGGCCGAGCCGAGACTGCTGCTGGTCGAACTTCAACTCCAAAACAAGGAACACAAGGGTGCGCTCGAGACGGCACAGAGTGCGATCACCGCCCTGCCCGGCAACGCCGATCTGTTAGACGCTCTGGGCCGCGCTCAACAAGCTGCCGGCGAAAAACTCCAAGCCCTTGCCAGCTTCAAGAAGCTGGCCGGCCTTGAGCCGCGCTCGACGCGCGCCTTGGTTCGCACTGCCGGCGTCCACCTGGCAGCGAAGGATTCGGCTGCGGCCGAGCAGAGCTTGCGTCAAGCGCTGGAGATGTATCCCAATTACTTGCCTGTACAGCGCATGCTGATCACAGTGGCGCTGACCGACAAGAGACCTCAGGATGCTTTGAGGGTTGCCAAGACGGTGCAACAGCAGCGCCCCAAGGAAGTTGTCGGCTACGAAATGGAGGCGACCATTGAGGCGTCTCGCAACAACACGGAGGCAATGATCGCAAGCTACCGCCGCGCATTGCAGCAGATTCCCCGTACCGACATCGCGACCCGACTTCACGCCGCACAGATGACCGCAGGCCAGACTAAGGATGCCGACGAGACGGCGGCCCGCTGGCTCGCCAACTCTCCGCAGGACATCGCCTTCATGGCCTATCTGGGCGACCTCGCAATGACTCGCGGGGAGTACGAAAAGGCTGAGAAGCAGTTTCGCCAAGTGCTGAGCCGGCAAGCCAACAATACTGCCGCCCTGAACAATGTCGCATGGACCATGGCCCAACAGAAAAAGCCGGGCGCCGCCGAGTTTGCCGAACGCGCACTGAAGCTCGCGCCTGACACCCCTGGCCTGATGGATACGCTGGCCACAGCCTTGGCTGCAGAAGGTCGAGTCGAGCGCGCTCTTGAACTGCAGCGAAAGGCCTTGAGCCTTGCGCCCGAGCAACAAGTGCTGCGTCTCAACTTGGCCAAGCTGCTGCTGCAAGCAGGCAACAAACCGGCAGCGATGGCCGAACTCAAAACCCTCGAGAAGCTGGGGGACAAGTTCCCCGCACATACCGAGGTCGACCGATTGCTGAAGACGATCTGAGCGCATTCGCCAGGCCGTGCTGAGTCAGCCTCAAGCCGAATTTGTCGGTTTTCTTTACAAACCCAGTCGCAGCGTCAGCGCGCACATGAAATTTTCAGTTTTTCATGTTTCAAATCAACGACTTAATAGATCTGGCACGGCTTGTGCTTTATTTGCTCCAGCGACCGAGGCGATATCCGTCTCCGCTTCTTAAAGGACCGAAGACCATGATCAAACTAGCAAAACTGAGCACGCTCGCTGCGGTGTCGGCCGCTTGTGCTGCGCTGTTCGGCGCCACGTCGGCACACGCTTATGTCTATGGCGTTTCTCATCTGAAGGTTCAGGATTTGGCCATCGCCGTGCTCGATGGCAACACCGGCAACCCGACCTCGACGGCACAGGGCTACACCTTCAATCAAGCCAACACTGCGGTCATCAACAGTGCTGGCGGTGCATTTACCAGCGCAGCCTGTAATGGCAACGCCGCCCTTGGCACCACGAACTGCGGCGCTGGCCCGGTGCTGGATGCAGGCGTGGCGATCGCCGGCGGCTCGACTGTGGGCCGGGGTCAGAACGACTTCAGCTTTGTTGGCACCAACCAACTCCAGACCTACAGCCATTCGGACTCCCTGATCAACTCGGCACAGCTGGTTGGCGGCGTCCCGACCAATCTGGAGCAAATTGCCGAATCGCTGCTGAATACCAATGGTTCGGCACAGGCCAATGTCGAGCAGCAATCCAACACCACGCTGCAGACCACCATCGTGGTCGGTGGCGGCAGCGTTGGCTCTGTCCTGGACCTGAGCTTCCTGGCTGACGTTGATCAGCGTAGCCAGATCGATGGCAGCGCAGGCGCCTACCTGTCCCAGACCAATTCCAATGTCACCTTTACGCTGACACGCTCGGGTGATGACGGCGGCGGTTCTGTCAGCTGGAGCCCGCAGGGCACGGCAGGCAACAACTGCGATGTGTCTGGATTGCTGGCTGGCGTGACCTGCATTGAGACTGCTGATGGTTCCGACCTGAACTTCAACACCTCGACCAGCAACAACCCCAGCGCGCATGACAACAGCTTTGACGTCGGTGATGTGTTTGCCAGCTTCGGCATCCGCATCTTCGGCCTTGGTGCCGGCACCTACACGCTGGCGCTGAACGCTGTGTCCTCGACTTCGATCGTTCGTGAAGTTCCGGAGCCTGACGCCCTGGCCCTGCTGGGCGTCGCCTTGGCTGGTCTGGCACTGACCACCCGTCGTCGCAAGCAAGCCTAAAGCGCGAGCCTCTCGTGCTTGTTCGACAAAAGGCCCTTCGGGGCCTTTTTCCTTGTTTTGGAAGCCCTCAGCCTTGCGGCCTGCCGGCTCAACCTATGTACTCAGCCAGCAGGCGGGGAAAATTTCGGGTCGGATCAAAATTCGCAGCAAACTCATGCTGCAAGGCCTGAGCCCTGATTCGATAAGCAGCCTCGGGCCGCAAGAGCTCGGCAATGGACAGCCGGGCCCGCACAGGTGAAAATTCCCCGGCTCGCATCAGCAGACCGGCACCAGCACGCTGAACTGCAATCATATTCAGCACCTGATCCAGGTTTGAGCAGATTCCAAGCACCGGCTTGCCCATCTGGAGCGCCTGCGAAGCGGTCGGGTTGCCGCCATTGCAAATCACCAACTCGGCCGCTGCAGCCGCCAAGTTACCGGGCAGAAATGGCGCTGCATAGACATCGGGGGGGGCCGAGCCCAGCCCGCGGCGCCCAGCGGTAGCAACAAGACAGATCAAGCCCGCCTCACGGCAGGCCGTCACGATGGCGGGCAGCAGATCGACATTGCCGGTCGAGCCGAGTGTGATATAGACCCGCGGCGCTGTCTGGGCCAAAGCTTCATCCCACCAGTCCGGCAAAGCCATGCTCGGCGACCAAACGATCGGGCCGATGTAGTGATGCGAATCCGGTAGCGAATGCGTTGGTACCAAGCTGGGGGTATCTGAGTACAGCACCACATCACCATCGCAGTAATAGTCTCGAAGCGAGCGGACCGGTACCAGTCCGTAACGGGCTCTGACCTTGTTGATAGCCCGGCAGTGATAGCGGCTGGCCACTGGCCAGACAGCCGAGAAAACCCGATCCATCAGCGGAAAACCCAAAAACCTTGCGGCCGGCAAATCAGGTGCTCGAACCTGCTGATCGGCCGCATAGGGACTCCAGTACGCATTGCAGACGGCAAGTAGGGGGATGCCCAGTTGGCGTGCGGCAATCGTCATCGAAAGTCGGAAGTCGGACACCACCGCATCCGGCTGCAGCAGCTCCAGCGCCTGAATGTCCGCCTCGACATAGGCTTGCAATTCCATCTCTGTGTAGACCGGACTGCCGCTCGCCAAGCGCTGAAGAAACGTCTTCGGAGAAATACTCTCCAGCTGATACTGAGCCCACTCGCTACGGTTCTCGCAGATCGGGAACTGCCCGTTGCTTGCAAAGACGATGTCATAGGACTCGGCACCCAGCGACTCCGCCAAAATGCTGGGCCTCGCCACATGGGCCAAAGACACCGCTTCGGCAACAAAGAGTATTTTTTTTCTTGCCATGTCAAGACTCCATGCCATTGAATCGCCCCGGCTTCCGCGGAGGCCAGTTGGTTTAAGTCAGACGGTCGCGGCCTGACCAGCGCG
>NZ_JAQOWX010000299.1:0-473 GCF_028462495.1 Paucibacter sp. XJ19-41 | reverse complement strand
ATGGCAAAAGGCAAATTTGAACGCACCAAGCCGCACGTCAATGTGGGCACCATCGGTCACGTTGACCATGGCAAGACCACGCTGACGGCTGCTATTGCAACCGTGCTGTCGAAGAAGTTCGGCGGCGAGGCCAAGGCCTACGACCAGATCGACGCAGCGCCCGAAGAGAAGGCACGCGGCATCACGATCAACACCGCTCACGTCGAGTACGAAACGGCCAACCGCCACTACGCTCACGTGGACTGCCCCGGCCACGCTGACTATGTGAAGAACATGATCACCGGCGCCGCCCAGATGGACGGTGCGATCCTGGTGTGCTCGGCCGCTGACGGCCCGATGCCCCAGACCCGCGAGCACATCCTGCTGGCACGTCAGGTCGGCGTGAAGTTCATCATCGTCTTCCTGAACAAGTGCGACATGGTCGACGACGCCGAGCTGCTCGAGCTGGTCGAAATGGAAGTGCGCGAGCTGCT
>NZ_JAQOWX010000298.1:0-474 GCF_028462495.1 Paucibacter sp. XJ19-41 | reverse complement strand
GCCGAGGCCGGCGCCAGCGCGGCGCGCGGCACGCTGCTGCCGCAATGGTCGCTGGCCTGGCAGTACCGCCAGCAGCAGGCCGGCGGCAGCGCCCGCGAGCGCGAGCTGAGCAGCAGCCTCAGCCAGGTCCTGCTGGACCTGGCCCGCGTCGCCCAGGCCCGCTCGGCCGCGCAGCGCGCCGAGGGCCAGGCCGCCCTGCTGCAGGCCGCCCGGCAAGACCTGGCCCTGCGCGTCGCCAGCGCCTATTTCGGCGTGCTGGGCGCGCAGGCCCTGCTGGACACCGTGCAGGCCAACGAAGACGCCTTCGCCCGCCAGGTGCAGCAGGCCGAGGTGCGCGCAGCCACCGGCCTGGGCGCCCAGGTCGACGTCGAGCAGGCCCGCACCTACCTGGCGCTGGCGCGCAGCAACAGCATCGCCGCGCGCAAGGGCCTGCAGGACGCGCGCGCCGCGCTGGCCGCGATCACCGGCGCCGCA
>NZ_JAQOWX010000297.1:0-480 GCF_028462495.1 Paucibacter sp. XJ19-41 | reverse complement strand
GCAAGAAGGCCAAGTTCGAGCTGCTGGCCGAAGACGATGCCGGCGATCCGAAGCAGGGCACGGCCGCGGCGCAGAAGCTGATGGACTCCAAGGTCAACGGCGTGATCGGCCACCTGAACTCCGGCACCACCATCCCCGCGTCCAAGGTCTATAGCGATGCCGGCGTGCCGCAGATCAGCCCCTCGGCGACCAACCCCAAGTTCACCCGCAATGGCTACAAGACCGCCTTCCGCGTGGTCGCCGATGACGTGCATCTGGGTGGCACGCTGGGCAAGTACTCGGTGCAGCAGCTCAAGGGTAAATCGATCGCGGTGATCGACGACCGCACGGCCTACGGCCAGGGCGTGGCCGATGAGTTCGAGAAGGGCGTCAAGTCGGCCGGCGGCAAGGTCGTCGGTCGCGAATTCACCAACGACAAGGCCACGGACTTCACCGCCATCCTGACCTCCCTGAAGGCCAAGAAGCCCGATGTGGTCTTCT
>NZ_JAQOWX010000296.1:0-486 GCF_028462495.1 Paucibacter sp. XJ19-41 | reverse complement strand
CGGCGGCCGAGCGCGACTGGGCCCAGCGCCTGCCGGCCGCATCGCCCGAGCCGGTGTGCGGCGCGGCGCTGGCCGATTTCCGCGGCCTGCTGGCGGCCATGCAGGCCGACTACCTGCCCGCCATCGAGGCCTTCTCGACCGCCTTCGGCCTGGCGATGCGCTGCGGCCAACTGCGCCGGGCCATCGCGCTGGCCACCAATCTGGGCTTCACCTACACCCGGATGAGCGATTTCGAGAGCGCGATGGACTGGCTCAAGCGCGCGCTGGATCTGGCGCGCGGCGCCCGCTGGCCCGGCATGATCGGGCTCTGCCTGGCCCATACCGGCGAGGCCTTGCGGCGCCTGGGCCAGCTCGACAACGCCCGCGAGCTGCTGCGCGAATGCCTGCAGCTCAGCGCCGGTCAGCCGCAGGCGCGCACCGCCGCGCTGGCCTGCCGCTTCCTGGCCCAGACCGAGATGGACAGCGGCGACTTCGCCGCCGGCCTGG
>NZ_JAQOWX010000295.1:0-503 GCF_028462495.1 Paucibacter sp. XJ19-41 | reverse complement strand
GGCCGGCGCCGGGCCAGCCAGACTGCGCCAGGCGCGCAGGCGCTTGAACGCCCGCTCCAGCGCCGGGTCGCCAAAAGCCGCCGGATCGCGCTGCACCAGCATGCGCCGGTACAGCGCCGGCCCGGCCTCGCTGAGCAGCAAGGCCTCGAACACGGTGGCCACCTGCCAGGGCTCGTCGCTGAAGGCCACCGGGCTCACGCCGGCGGCACGCAGCCGGGCAGCGGCGCGCTCCAGCCCGTCCCAGTCACTCGGCAGCTCGATCCTGTGCTGGCGGAACAGCGATTTGTTCAGATAGAGGTTGTTGATGCGATGGATGCCCAGCGGCGCAGCCACCACATGCTCGCGCACCGTCAGCTGCGCCATCACCTGCGGGAACAGCACGCGGCTCCACTGGCGCCGCTGGGCCACGCCGTCGAGCTCCAGCAGCAGGCCCATCTCGGCCCACTCGCTCATCGACTGGCCATTCAGCTGCGCCACCTTGGGCGCCATGCGGCGCAGCGTGC
>NZ_JAQOWX010000294.1:0-524 GCF_028462495.1 Paucibacter sp. XJ19-41 | reverse complement strand
GTCACGTCCGTCGTGCGGAAGTAGAACTGGGGACGGTAGTTGTTGAAGAACGGGGTGTGACGGCCGCCCTCTTCCTTGGACAAGACATAGATCTCGGCCGTGAAGTGGGTGTGCGGCTTGATCGAGCCGGGCTTGGCCAGCACTTGGCCGCGCTCGACGTCTTCACGCTTGGTGCCGCGCAGCAGGATACCGACGTTGTCGCCGGCTTGACCCTGGTCCAGCAGCTTGCGGAACATTTCCACGCCGGTCACGGTGGTCTTCTGCACGTCGCGGATACCGACGATTTCGATTTCCTCGCCGACCTTGATGATGCCGCGCTCGACGCGACCGGTCACCACGGTGCCACGGCCCGAGATCGAGAACACGTCTTCCACCGGCAGCAGGAAGGTGCCGTCAACGGCGCGGTCCGGCTGGGGGATGTAGGTGTCCAGCGCATCGGCCAGGCGCATGATGGCTTGCTCGCCCAGGTCGCCCGTGTCGCCTTCCAGCGCCAGCTTGGCCGAACCCTTGATGATGGGGGTGTC
>NZ_JAQOWX010000293.1:0-531 GCF_028462495.1 Paucibacter sp. XJ19-41 | reverse complement strand
GAAGGCCTTGTACGATGCCGGCAAGCTGGGCCTGCTGCTCAATGTCGGCACCCTGGTGCAGCCGACCACGCTGGCCCAGTACAAGGCCAGGAGCGTGCCGCTGCCACCCAAGCTGTTCTCGCACAACGACCAGTCCAGCATCTGGCAGTCCAGCATGCCCGAGGGCGCGACCAGCGGCTGGGGCGGGCGCCTGGGCGACCAGTTCCTGTCCGCCAACGGTAACGCCACCTTCACCTGCATCAATGTCTCCGGCAACGCGGTCTTCATGTCGGGCCAGCAGGCGGTGCAGTACCAGATGTCCAGCGGCGGCGCGGTCGCGATCAATGGCGTGAGCAAGCCGCTGTACGGCTCGCAGGCCTGCGCGGATGCCTTGCGCAGCCTGATCACGGCCGAGCGCAGCCACTGGATGGAGCAGGAGCTCAACCGCGTCGTCGCGCGCTCGGTCAATGCCCAGTCCATCGTCGCCGCTGCGATGAGCAGCCTGCCGGCGCTGAGCACCGCCTTCGACGCGACGAACAGCCTGGCCGTGCA
>NZ_JAQOWX010000292.1:0-581 GCF_028462495.1 Paucibacter sp. XJ19-41 | reverse complement strand
CGCGGCGCGCTCGCCGGCGGCACCGGCCCCATCATGCAGGTGCTGGTTGACGGCATCCTCGTGGGCAGCGCCGAGGTCAAGTCCACCGCGCATGCCGACTACCGCTTCGCCGTGCCCCCGATGAGCGCCGGCCGCAAGCTCGACATCGCCTTCGTCAACGATGCCGTCATCAACGGCGTCGACCGCAACCTCTTCGTCGCCTACGCCACCACCGGCAACACCGTCTGGCTGCCTAGCGCCGCCGGCAACCGCTACGACCTCGGCAACGGCGCGGCCGCCTTCGATGGCGCCAATGTCATCGCGCCCGGCGGCACCCTGCACTCGAATGGCGCGCTGCGTGCCAGCTGGCCCGAGCCCAACATCACCAGCACCGTCACCGTGCGCGCCAGCGCCGTGTCCGCCGGTGGTGTGGGCGCGCTGATGATGCTGTGGGTCGACGGTGTCGCCGTCAGCTCCGCGACCGTCACCAGCACCACGCCCACCGACTTTGTGATGCCCACCACCGCGCTCAGGCCTGGCAGCCAGGTCGCCGTGGCCTTCGCCAACCCCGGCAGCGCCGGAGGCATCGAGCGCCAGCTCAA
>NZ_JAQOWX010000291.1:0-621 GCF_028462495.1 Paucibacter sp. XJ19-41 | reverse complement strand
AGGTCATCGTCGACAAGAGCACGGTGCCGGTAGGCACGGCCGACAAAGTCAAGGCAGCGATTGCCGAGGAACTGGCCAAGCGCGGCGTCGAGGTGTCGTTCTCGGTGGTCTCCAATCCCGAGTTCCTGAAGGAAGGGGCTGCGGTCGAGGACTTCATGCGGCCCGACCGCATCATTGTCGGCTCCGACGACGAGCAGGCCACGCTGATGATGCGGGCCATCTACGCGCCCTTCACCCGCAACCATGACCGCCTGCTGGTGATGGATCTGCGCAGCGCCGAGTTCACCAAGTACGCGGCCAATGCGATGCTGGCCACCCGCATCAGCTTCATGAACGAGCTGGCACTGCTGGCCGAGAAGGTGGGCGCGGACATCGAGTTGGTGCGTCGCGGCATCGGCTCGGACCCACGCATCGGCTTCCAGTTCCTCTACGCCGGTGCCGGCTACGGGGGCTCCTGTTTCCCCAAGGATGTGAAGGCGCTGATACGCATCGGCCGCGAGCACGCGCAGGATCTGCATGTGCTCAATGCGGTGGAGGCCGCCAACGACCGCCAGAAGCTGGTGCTCGTGGACAAGATCGTGGCGCGCTTCGGCGAGGATCTGACCGGCAAGCGCTTCGCGA
>NZ_JAQOWX010000290.1:0-669 GCF_028462495.1 Paucibacter sp. XJ19-41 | reverse complement strand
GATCAGCAGCGCATCGGCGGCGGCGCAGAACAGCACCACCGGGCCGACATGCTCGCGGCGCAGGCCCTGGCGCAGCACGAAGGCGTTTTGGGCGCCGATGGCGACGATCAGACCCAGGCTCAGCGCCAGGCCCTGCAGCAGTGCGGCCGGTGCGGCGGCCAGGTTTGAAGTCATCATGGGCTCAGCTTGCCAGTCCTTGGAAATGAAGCCAAACTAACTAATCTAAATTGAGTTTAGGAAAACTAATCAGATGCTGGACTACGCCGCGCTCTCTGCATTGGCCGCCGTGATGCGGGAGGGGAGTTTCGAGCGCGCGGCACGCGCGCTCCATGTGACGCCCTCGGCCATCTCCCAGCGCATCCGCCTGCTGGAGGAGCGCGTCGGCTGCGCGCTGGTGATACGCGAGCAGCCCTGCCGCGTGACAGATACGGGGCGCCGGCTGTGCCAGCATGTGGACCAGGTGCGCCTGCTGGAGCAGGACCTGCATACCGCGCTGCCGGTCCTGTCGGCGGACGCGCCGGCGCGCGTCCCGCTGCCGATCGCCGTGAATGCCGACAGCCTCGCGACCTGGGCCGCCCCCGCGCTCGCCGGCTTCGCGGCGGACAGCCCGGTGCTGCTGGAAGTGCTGGTGGACGACCAGGACCACACCAGCGAGCGCCTGCGCAGCGG